>DAHUYF010000038.1 GCA_027315365.1 Rhodospirillales bacterium
ATCCTGCACGTCGATCCCGCCGCGGTGATGTGCGCCTCCTCGCGCATGGTGGTGAAGCGCAAGGACGCCGCGGCGCCGAGCGTCGTCGCCTGCACGCTGCTGCCCTATGATCCCCGCTTCGATCTCGGCCCGACGCTCGCCGCCGCCGCCGGCGCGGTGAGCCTCAACCACCAGCACTGCGCCAAATTCTGCGTGCTGGGTGGCGGGGCGTGCAGCCGGTAACGATTCGACGATTAGGGCCACTACCCGGCGCTCGCGAAAGCGCCTGTGAATTAATCCGTGAAGATTTTTATATGGTGAACGAGTATTTGGGGAGTCAAGCGGGAGAACGATAGGTCCGTTCCACGTTCACTTTGCATAGTAACGGTTCGCGATGGTGCAGACATCGCGGGCGATCTTCTGTGGCGATCCGGCAGCTTTGAAAAATTGCGGCTCCCCCTTCGCCGGCTTTCGGCCGAATGACCGCTGCATGGTCCAATTTTGCTCTTCCGCGCCCAGCGTATAGTCGAGGAAAAGCACCCAGTCTGCTTTCTTGACCGCCTCATCGGCGCTGCTTGACGCTGCTGGTCCACCATATGCGCTGAGGGCGACGCTACTGCAGTTCGGGCTGACGGCGAACTGCGTGATGAGTCGCGTCTCAAAGTCGCGTTCCTCGGCCGCGGCCGATGTCTTGCATGCGGTATCCGGTTGCTTTTTCCAGAAGTCAGGCGGCCCGACGTAGTCGCATGACTGTCTCGCATAGTCCACCGACCACCAACTATCTAGCACTATGATCGTCTGCGCCTGAGCTGGCGAGCTCGCCAATAGGAGAGCTCCGATGAGGGTGAAAATGTACTTCATGGCCAAATAATGGGTCGACACGGCTTTCTAGTCGAGAGTGATTCCGCAGCCCTAATTAATGCATGGCGTTCGCTGACCCACCCGGCGTCCCATGCGATGTTTTCTCATATCCAAGCCGGCCGGAGCGGGTGCATCGCGTGTTGAACAATGCCGGCGGCGGCCACGCTGGCCCATGGAGTGACGGTGTCGCGCCCTGTCTGACCGTCTTTCTTGATGGGCGCTCTCACCCGACGCGAGCTTCGCCCGCGTCACCCTCTCCCGTATGCGGGGGTTCACCGCGCCTTTTTCTTCCGCGCCACTTCCCCCGGCACTCCCGCCGCTGCCAGCGCCTCGCGCTGCCGCCGCGCCAGCGCGTCGCGGTCGAAATCCTCGATCAGCTCGTGGAACAGGCGGTGCCAGTTGATCTCCGCCTTCAGATGCATGAAGACCGAGCCCAGCCCGATCGCGGCGCGGTCCATGAAGACGAATTCGCGCGGCGGCGTCACGCCCCCCAGCCGGCGGATCTCGCGGTGCACCTCCTCGACGACGTCGCGGCCATAGACCCCTTCCTGCTCCTGGATGCGGCGCTTGCGGTCGTCGAGCAGCGGCGCGTAGAGGAAATGCGCCCAGCGGTTCAGCGCCGCGATCATCTCGCGCGACAGGTTGCGGAAGCCCCAGCTCTCATAGGCATGGACGGCGAGCGCCTCGTCGTCGCGCTCGAGCGCGTGATAGAGGTCGATGACGCCGGCGACGAACAGCGGCGGGAAGATTCGGATGCAGCCGAAATCCAGCAGGTTGATGCCGGCATCCTCGCGCACGGTGTAGTTGCCGAGATGCGGGTCGCCGTGAATGACGCCGTAATAGTAGAAGGGCACGTACCAGGCGCGGAACATGTTGCGCGCGATGGCGTTGCGCCGCGCCGCCGGCGCCTTCACCGCCTCGAGAAAGGCGGCGCCGTCGAGCCAGCTCATGGTCAGCAGCCGCGCCGTCGACAGCTCCGGCACCGGCTCGGGCACGGCGACCTCCGGCGTCTCGGCGAGGATGCGGCGATAGAGCCGCATATGCGCCGCCTCGCGCCGGTAGTCGAGTTCCTCGCGCAGCCGCTCGGCGATCTCGGAATGAATCTCGTCGGTGGTGATGGCGCGGTCGTAGCGCTCGTAGAGCGACATCACCAGTTTCAGCTGGTTGAGATCGGCCTCCACCGCCGAGGCCATGTCGGGATATTGCAGCTTGCAGGCGAGCTTGCGTCCGTCGAGCGCGGTGGCGCGATGCACCTGGCCGAGCGAGGCGGCATGCGCCGCCTCGTGCTCGAAGCTGGCGAAGCGCTTCTGCCAGTCCGGCCCGAGCTCCGCCTGCATGCGCCGGCGCACGAAGGGCCAGCCCATCGGCGGCGCGTTCGCCTGCAGCGCCGCGAGCTCGCCGGCATATTCCTTGGGCAGCGCGTCGGGGATGGTGGCGAGCAGCTGCGCCACCTTCATCAGCGGCCCCTTGATGCCGCCCAGCGCCGAGGTGAGATCGGCGGCGTGGCGCGCTTTGTCGATCGGCAGGCCGAGATAGCGCGCTCCGGCGAGCCGCGCCGCGAGCCCGCCCATGGCGGTCGAGACCCGCGCGTAGCGCCGCATGCGCCCCGGGAGATTGTCGCCGTCGGCCATCGCGGCCTCAGCCCATCGCCTCGAGCTCGTCGATGAAGCCGGCGATCACCGACAGGCCCTTCTGCCAGAAGCCGGGATCGCCGGCATCGAGGCCGAAAGGCGCCAGCAGCTCCTTGTGCCGCTTGCTGCCGCCGGCGCGCAGCATGTCGAGGTA
Organism: Rhodospirillales bacterium; assembly: GCA_027315365.1. Classification (GTDB taxonomy): domain Bacteria; phylum Pseudomonadota; class Alphaproteobacteria; order ATCC43930; family CGMCC-115725; genus DAHUYF01. The sequence goes on from DAHUYF010000038.1 coordinate 2,626, forward strand.
TTTCTCGGCGAAGCCCGGCGCCGCGCCCTGGTAGACCGCATAGAGCGAGTTCACCAGGCAGTCGCCGAAGGCATAGGCGTAGACGTAGAACGGCGTGTGGATGAAGTGCGGGATGTAGGTCCAGTAATGCCGGTATTCCGGCTCGAAGGTGATCGCCGGCCCCAGGCTCTCGCGCTGCACCTCCATCCAGATCTCGCCGATGCGCTCGGCGGTGAGCTCGCCCTCGCGGCGCTCGTCATGGATGCGGCGCTCGAACTCGACGAAGGCGATCTGCCGCACCACCGTGTTGAGCATGTCCTCGACCTTGGAGGCCAGCATGATCCGGCGCCGCTTGGGGTCGGTCTCGGCGCCGAGCAGCGCGCGGAAGGTCAGCATCTCGCCGAACACCGAGGCGGTCTCGGCGAGCGTCAGCGGCGTGTCCGACAGGAGCTGGCCCTGGCCGCCGGCCAGCACCTGATGCACGCCGTGGCCGAGCTCGTGCGCCAGCGTCATGACGTCGCGCGTCCGGCCCTGGTAGTTCAGCAGCAGATAGGGATGCGCGCTCGGCACCGTCGGATGGGCGAAGGCGCCCGGCGCCTTGCCCGGCCTGAGCGGTGCGTCGATCCAGCGGTTGGCGAAGAAGCGCCGCCCGATCTCGGCCAGTTCGGGCGAGAAGGCGGCATAGGCCTCGAGCACGATGCGCTCGGCCTCGGGCCATGGCACCAGCGCGTCGTCCTGCTCGGGCAGCGGCGCGTTGCGGTCCCAATAGGGCAGCGCCGCGACGCCGAACCAGCGCGCCTTGAGGCGGTAGTAGCGGTGCGACAGCGCCGGGAAGCTGCCGCGCACCGCGCCGATCAGCGCGTCGACCACCTCGTCCTCGACGAAGTTGCCGAGATTGCGCGACGAGATCGGCCGGGCAAAGCGCCGCCAGCGGTCCTCGATCTCCTTGTCCTTGGCCAGCGTGTTGGTGATCAGCGCGAACAGCCTGGCGTTCCTGCCGAAGACCTCGCCGAGCGCCTTGGCGGCGCGCTTGCGCCGGCCGGGGTCGGCCTCGGAGAGCAGATGCAGCGCCTCGGCGCTGGTCAGCTCCTGCCCGTCGACGGCAAAGCGCAACCCCGCCATGGTCTCGTCGAAGAGACGCGTCCAGGCGGCGCGGCCGGCGACGTATTTCTCGTGCAGCAGCTGCTCGATCTCGTCGGAGAGCTGGTGCGGGCGGAAGGCGCGGATGTCGCGCAGCCAGGGCGCATAGCGCCGCAGCTCCGGGCTTTCGAGCCTGGCGGCGAGATCGCTGTCGGCGATGCGGTTGATCTCGAGCGTGAAGAACAGCAGCGTCGTGGCGATGGCGTTGACCTTCTCCTGCATGTTCTGGAAGAAGCGCGCGGTCTCGGCGTCCGCCATGTCGCCGGCATAGGCGAGCGAGGCGTAGCTCATGATGCGCCCGAGCGTCTCCTGCAGCCGCTCGTACTCGGCGATGGCCTCGCCCAGCGCCGGCCCCGGCAGCGCCGCCAGCTTGCCCTCATGGCGCCGGCGGAAGGCCGCCGCCGCCGTCTCGCTCTGCTCGATGTCGCGCTTCAGCGCGGCGCTGTCGCGGCCGGGATAGAGGTCGCGCAGATCCCATTCCGGCAGGGCGCCGAGGGCCGGCGCGGCGGCGGGGGGCTTTTCACTGGGCTGCGAGGCCATCGCTCACTCCATGGGGTTGCCGCATCAGCATATGGCTCCTGCCGTCGGCGGCGCCAATCGCCGGCTATTCCGCTGCCGCCGCAAAACCCGTACAACACCGGAAAACGGCGCTGCCGGCGCGCGGCGGTGCCGGAGCAGGGGGGAGCCATGGATTATCATACCTGCCCCAATCTTGCCGCCATGTTCTTCGAGTGGGCGGCGGAGAAGGGGGATCGGCCCTTCCTCTGGACGAAGCGCGGCGGCGCCTATCAGCCGATCTCCTGGCGCGACGCCGCGGAGCAGGTGACGGCGCTTGCGCGCGGCCTGCGCAGCCTCGGCGTGGCGCGCGGCGACCGTGTCGGCGTGGTCTCCGAGAACCGGCCGGAATGGGTGATCGCCGATTTCGCCATCATGGCCGCGGGCGCCATCACCGTGCCGGCCTATACCACCCATGGGGTGGAGGATCACCGCCACGTGCTGGCCAACAGCGGCGCCAAGGCGGTGATCATCTCCACCGCGGCGCTCGCGCACCGCGTCATGCCGGCGGCCGACCAGGTCTCGACCATCACCGCCATCATCACCATGGAGCCGCTGACGAGCGGGCAGCTCTCCCATGCCGAGGTCCATTCCTGGGCCGAGGTGGTGGCGCGCGGCGCGGCGCTTGCCGAGGACATCCGCGGCTCGGCCGCGGCGATCGCGCGCGACGATGTCGCCTGCCTCATCTACACCTCCGGCACCGGCGGCGTGCCCAAGGGCGTGATGACCACCCACGCCAACATCTTCGCCAATTGCTACGGCGCCTTCCGCCTGCTGCAGACCATCGGGCTCGGCGACGACGTCTTCCTGTGCTTCCTGCCGCTGTCGCATTCCTACGAGCATACCGCCGGGATGATGTTCCCGGTCTCGCTCGGCGCCGAGATCTATTTCGCCGAGGGCGCCGAGACGCTCGCCGCCAACATGCTCGAGGCGCGCCCCACCATCATGACCGCGGTGCCGCGCCTCTACGAGACCATGCATCAGCGCCTGCTGCGCGGGCTGGAGCGGCAGAGCGGCCCGCGCCGCCGGCTGTTCGAGCTGGCGCTGCGCCTCGGCCGCAAGCGGTTCGACGATGCGCGGCTCACGCTGCTCGAGCGGCTGCTCGACCTCGTCGCCGAGACGCTGGTGCGGCGCAAGGTGCGGCAGCGCTTCGGCGGCCGGCTCAAGGCGATGGTCTCGGGCGGCGCGCCGCTCAATCCCGAGATCGGCCGCTTCTTCCTCGCGCTCGGCGTGCCGCTGCTGCAGGGCTACGGCCAGACCGAGGCGTCGCCGGTGGTGAGCGTCAACCCGCCGCGCCGCATCAAGATCGACACGGTGGGGCCGCCGCTGGAAGGCGCCGAGGTGCGGCTTGCCGAGGACGGCGAGATCCTGGTGCGCGGCGCGATGGTGATGAAAGGCTACTGGAACGATCCCGAGGCGACCGCCCGCGCGCTCGCCGAGGGCTGGCTGCACACCGGCGATGTCGGCGAGGTCGATGCCGAGGGCTATATCCGCATCACCGACCGCAAGCGCGACTTCATCAAGAATTCCGGCGGCGACATGCTGTCGCCGGCGCGGGTCGAGGGCTACCTCACGCTGCAGCCCGAAATCGGCCAGGCGATGGTGTTCGGCGATCGCCGCCCCTATCTCGTCGCCGTCATCGTGCCGCATGCCGACTTCCTCGACGGCTTCGCGCGGCGGCGCGGCGTCAGCCCGGATCTTGCCGTGCTCGCCGCCGACGGCGAGCTGCGCAAGGTGATCGCCGCCGCCGTGGCGCGGGTCAATGCCGAGCTGTCGCCGATCGAACGCCTACGCCATTTCATCGTCGCGCCGGAACCGTTTTCCACCGGCAACGGCCAGATGACGCCGACGCTCAAGATCAAGCGGCACGCCATCCGCCATGCCTATGGCGACGCCCTGCTCGCGCTCTATGACGGCCGTTAGACGGTACCGCTCCTCCGGGTAGGGCGCCCGCGGCGCTCTCGCCCCTTAGGAGAACGCGCGGGCCGGATGAGCCGTGCGGGCTCACCATTTGGTGCCCGGATGCCCATTTGATGGGCATTTCACGGTCGCTTTTTACATTTCAACGCTTGGCTAAGCCATTGATGCCGATATGTTGTTCGGCATGTCCGCCGTGTCCCGAGCTGTGCACCTACCCTGCATCGATTGTCGGCTGCGCCACCGGGCCTGCTTCCGCCCGTTCAGCGCCGCGGAGTTGCGCGCGATCTCGTCGATGAAGACCGCGCATCTGGCACTGCCGGCCAAGCACGAGCTGGTGCAGGCCGGCGAGGTGGGCGGCGCGCTCTACACGCTCTACGAGGGTTGGGCGTTCCGCTACAAGAAGCTGCCGGCCGGCGGGCGGCAGATCCTCGATCTCGTGCTGCCGGGCGAGATCATCGGCCTGTCCTCGGCGCTGCTCGGCACGGTGCGCCATTCGGTGCAGACGCTGACGCCGGCCAGCGTCTGCGTCATGACCGGCGTTCCGCTGGTCGAGCTGCTGCGCGGCAACCTCGATCTCGCCTTCGACCTGCTGCGCTGGCGCGTCGAGGAGGAGCATCGCGCCGATGTCCGCCTGGCGCTGCTCGGGCGCTGCAAGCCGCTCCAGCGCATCGGCTATCTGATGCTGGAACTGTTCGACCGGCTCAACCGGCTCGAGCTGGCCGACGGGACCATGTGCCCCTTCCCGCTGCAGCGCCAGCACCTCGCCGATGCGACCGGGCTGTCGATGATCCACCTCAACCGCACGCTGAGCCGCTTGCGCGGCGACCGGCTGGCGACGATCGAGGACAAGATGCTGATCATCCTGGATCGCGCGCGGCTGGCCGAGCTTTCGGGATACCGCAGCGAGCCGCTGACGATGCCGCGTATGCTGCTTTAGCAGCGATCGCGTCGCGGATTACGGCTGACGCGCCAGGCTGACCACGCGCCGAGCGCCGTCCCAGACCTCGATCCCCTGAGCCGCGGCGCGCTCGGCGAGGAATTGCTGCGCTTGCGCAACGGCGTGCTGGTCGTCGACGCAATCGAGTGCGGCCGCGTCGACGATTTTCCGGCTGACGCCGATGAAATAGAAGCGGAACGATGGCATACCGGAATGCCCGTATTTGGTGTAATTTAGCACCAAATGGTACCATGATTGTAACCGACTTGCCAGGTCTTTTGCCGCTCGGCGGGCGAGCGGCGCGCTGTCGTCAGCGGCGATGATAGTCGCGAAACCACGCGACGAAGCGCGGCAGGCCCTCGTCGATCGGCGTCACCGGCCGGAAGCCCAGGTCGCGCGTGGTCTCGGCGATGTCGGCGTAGGTCGCCGGCACGTCGCCGGGCTCGATCGGCGCCAGCTCGACCACCGCCTTGCGCCCGAGCGCCGCCTCGAGCAGGGCGACGAAGCGGGTCAGCTCCTCGCTGCGATGATTGCCGAGATTGTAGAGCCGGTAGGGCGGCGCGCCGTCGTCGGCGGGCGGGCGGTCGAGCGCGGCCAGCACGCCGGCGACGATGTCGTCGATATAGGTGAAGTCGCGCCGCATGTTGCCGTGGTTGAACAGCCGCACCGGCCGGCCGGCGAGGATGGCGTCGGTGAAGATCCAGGCCGCCATGTCCGGCCGTCCCCACGGGCCGTAGACGGTGAAGAAGCGCAGCGCCGTCATCGGCAGGCGGTGCAGATGGGCGTAGCAATAGCCCATCAGCTCGTCGGCCTTCTTGCTCGCCGCATAGAGCGACCGCGGCGTATCGACGGGATCGGTGATCGCGAAGGGCAGCTTGGTGTTGCCGCCATAGACCGAGGAGGAGCTGGCGAAGACGAGATGGCCGAGGCGCGGCAGCCGCCGGCAGGCCTCCAGCACCTCGAGCTGGCCGACGATGTTGGCGCTGACATAGGCGTGCGGGTTGGTGAGCGAATAGCGCACCCCGGCCTGGGCCGCGAGATGGACCACCCGGTCGATGCCGCCCTCGCGCGCGGCCAGTTCGCCGAGCGCGCCGCGCTCGGCGATATCGAGGCGCTGGAAGCTGAAATCCCGGAAGCGGGCGAGCTCGGCCAGCCGCGCCTCCTTCAGCGTCACCGCGTAATAGTCGTTGAGATTGTCGACGCCGATCACCCGCTCGCCGCGCTGCAGCAGGGCCTTGCTGGTGCTATAGCCGATGAAGCCGGCAGCGCCGGTGACGAGAACGGTCATGCGACAGCGATATAGCCCGCCCGCCGACGGAAATCACCCTTCGTCCCCGGGATCGAAGCCTGTCCCCGCCGGCGGCCGGACGGCCGGCTGCTGACAGGCTGCCCGCGCTCGCCTAAGCTTCGGCCAACGATCGCCAGGAGGATGGCCATGAAGAGCTACGATGTCGTCGATTTCGGCGCGCCGCTGAGGCCGAGCGAGAAGCCGACGCCGAGCCCGCACGGCACCGAGGTGCTGCTGCGGACGCTGGCCGCCGGCGTCTGCCACAGCGATCTCCACATCTGGGACGGCTGGTACGATCTCGGCGGCGGCAAGAAGCTGACGGTGAAGGATCGCGGGCTGGTGCCGCCGCTCACCATGGGCCACGAGATCGTCGGCGAGGTGGTGGCGCTGGGCCCCGAGGCCACCGGCGTCAAGCTCGGCGACAAGCGCCTGGCGCATCCCTGGATCGGCTGCGGCGACTGCGCCGCCTGCCGGCGCGGCGAGGAGCAGCTCTGCGCCAGCCCGCGCTTCCTGGGCGTGCAGAAGCCGGGCGGCTATGCCGACCACGTGCTGGTGCCGCATCCGCGCTACCTGCTGGAACTCGGCGGCCTCAGCCCGGCGCAAGCGGCGCCTTTCGCCTGCTCCGGCATCACCGCCTTCGGCGCCCTGAAGCGCGTCGGCGAAGCGATCTTCAAGGAGCAGCCGATCCTGGTGATCGGCGCCGGCGGTCTCGGGCTGATGTGCCTGGCGCTGCTGAAGGCGCTTGGCGGCAAGGGTGCCGTGGTCGCCGACATCGACCCCAGGAAGCGCGAGGCGGCGCTTGCCGCCGGTGCCATCGGCGCCATCGACGCCGGCGCCGCCGATGCGGTGCGGCAGGCGCAGGCCGCCGCCCGGGCGCCGATCGGCGCCGCCATCGATTTCGTCGGCGCCTCGGCCACCGCCAAGCTCGGCATCGACGCCATCGCCAAAGGCGGCAAATACGTCATCGTGGGATTGTTCGGCGGCGACATCACGCTGAGCCTGCCGCTGCTGCCGATGCGCGCCATCACCGTCCAGGGCTCCTATGTCGGCAGCCTCGCCGAGATGCGCGAGCTGCTCGCCCTGGTCGCCACCGGCAAGGTGCCGCCGGTGCCGGTCGACCACCGCCGGCTCGATCAGGCGAATGCCGTGCTCGAGGAGCTGAAGGCGGGCCGCATCATCGGCCGCGCCGTGATGACGCCGTAAGGGTCGGCGAGATCGGGGGGGACAGATGATCGCTCGTGCCGTCCTTTGCGCCGTGGCGCTGCTGTGCGCGCCGGGCCTCGCCCGCGCCCAGATTTCCGACGATGTGGTGAAGCTCGGCGTGCTCACCGATATGAGCAGCCTCTATTCCGACGCCACCGGCAAGGGCTCGCTGCTCGCGGCGCAGATGGCGGTGGCGGATTTCGGCGGCACGGTGCTGGGCAAGCCGATCGAGGTGATCTCGGCCGATCATCAGAACAAGCCCGATATCGGCGCCGCCATCGCCCGGCAGTGGTACGACCAGGACAAGGTCGACGCCATCGTCGACGTGCCGACCTCCTCGGTGGCGCTGGCGGTGCAGCAGATCTCGAAGGACAAGGATCGCGTCTTCCTGATCTCCGGCGCCGGCACCTCGGACCTGACCGGCCCGGCCTGCTCGCCGGTCGGCGTGCATTGGACCTATGACACCTACGCCCTCGCCCACGTCGCGGGCAAGGCGATGGTCGAGCGCGGCGAGGACACCTGGTTCTTCATCACCGCCGATTATGCCTTCGGCCATGCGCTGGAGCGGGATGCGGCGGAGGTCGTCACGGCGTCGGGCGGCCGGGTGCTGGGCAGCGCCCGCGTGCCGCTCAACACCGCCGACTTCTCCTCCTTTCTGCTGCAGGCGCAGGCTTCCGGCGCCAAGGTGGTGGCGCTCGCCAATGCCGGCGGCGATACCCAGACGGCGATCAAGCAGGCGGCCGAGTTCGGGCTGCAGAAGGGCGGGCAGAAGCTCCTGGCGCTGCTCATCGAGATCACCGACACGCACAGCCTCGGCCTCGCCACCGCGCAAGGCATGATCCTCACCGACGGCTTCTACTGGGATCGCGACGCGGCGACGCGCGCCTTCGCCACCCGGTTCTACGAGACGATGCACGTCATGCCCAGCATGATCCAGGCCGGCGTCTATTCCGAGGTAGCGCATTACCTGAAGGCGGTGAAGGCCGCCGGCACGGACGAGGGCAAGGCGGTGGTGGCGATGATGCGCGCGCTGCCGATCAACGACTTCTTCGCCCATAACGGCACCCTGCGCCCGGACGGCCGGATGGTGCACGACATGTATCTGATGCAGGTGAAGACGCCGGCCGAATCCAAGGGCGCGTGGGATCTCTACCAGGTGCTGGCCACGGTGCCGGGCGATCAGGCCTACCGCCCGATGGCGCAAGGCCGCTGCCCATTGGTCACCGGCAACTAGCCCGGCTTCTCAATCTCCGCTCCCGGCCTGCCGGTGCGCCTGCGCGCCAACCGGAAACGAGAACTCGCCCGCCGCATGGAACGTTGAGCGTTCCCAGCCGTTCGCTGGGCGCATCCATGGCAAGGAGTGGGAAGATGCCATCGACTGTCCGCATGATCCTCGCGGCCCTGGTGATCATGCTGCCGCTTGCAGCTTGCTCCTCGCAGGGCTCCAATCTGCCGCTGCTCGATCAAACCAGGACCGACGAGTCCACCTACCGGATGGGGCCGGGCGACAAGCTGCACGTCGTCGTCGCCGGCGCCGACGATCTTACCGCCGATTATGTCGTCGGCGACAACGGCGCGGTCAGCATGCCGCTGATCGGCGACGTCAAGGCCAACGGCCTCACCCGCGGCCAGCTCGAGCACGAGATGGAAGCCAAGCTGGGGCAGGGCTACCTCAAGAATCCGAAGGTGAGCGTCGCCATCCTGAGCTATCGGCCCTTCTACATCTATGGCGAGGTCACCAAGCCCGGCGAGTATCCCTACGCCGCCGGCATGCGCGTGACCAGCGCGGTGGCAACCGCCGGCGGCTATACCTATCGCGCGCAGGAGAGCTATGTGGTGGTGACGCGCGATGGCAAGGACCATCGGGCGCTGCCCAACATGCTGATCCGGCCCGACGACGTCATCCGCGTACCGGAGCGGTATTTCTGACGACCACGCCGCGGCGGAACCTTTCCGCCCGCGCGCCGTATTCAAAATTGACGGCGCAAGCGCGCGAGGCGGCGATGACAGAGCGAGGCACGGCTCCCCTGAGACATTGGTGCGGCGGGCTGTGCCTTGGGCTGCTGGGCTCGCTCGCCTTGGGCGGTGCGGCGCTGGCGGACGGGACGCGCGAGGCGGCGGCATCCGCCATCGCCGGTCAGGCACCGGACGCGACGCCGATCGTTCCGGCGACGGCGCTCAGCGCCGATCCGGCGTCCGCCGCGCCTCAGGACGACGAGCGCCGCCGCCGCATGCTGCTGTTGCTGCTCATGCGCAGCACCGGGCGATTCGGGCCGTACGGGGCGCTCGGGCAGTAGGATATTACTCTCCGCGACAGGGATGGCCGATGGATCGGGACGAGGAAAGACTCATCCGCGAGCGCGCCTACGAGATCTGGGAACGCGAAGGCCGGCCCGAGGGCCGTTCCGAGGAGCATTGGCGTCAAGCCGCGGCCGAGATCGCGGTCGCGGTGGAAAAGCCCGCCGCGCCGCCGCCCGCCGCCCCGCCGCCGCGGCGCAGCCGTCCGGTGCCGCGACGCGACGGCGGCAACGGCGCGGCAACGACGCGGCGGAAACCCGAAGCGCCCTGACGTCGCCCGGCGCGACGCCCCGCCGACGGTTCAATGCCCGTGGCGGTGATGCAGGTCCGGGTAGTGCGGATGGCGATGTCGCAGCGGCTCATGGCGATGGGCATGGCTGTGCGGCTCGCCCGGCGGGTCCTCGGCGCCATGGCGGTGCCCATGATGGGCATCGTGGCTGTGGCGATGCTCGTGGGTGAGCGACGCATGTTCGTGGGGATGCTCGTGCCGCTCGGCGAGATGGAGGACGAGGCCGAGCGCCATCAGCGCCGCGGCCAGTATCAGGCTCGCCGTCATCGGCTCGCCCAGGAGCGTCACCGCCAGCACCGCGCCGATGAACGGCGCGGTCGAGAAGTAGGCGGCGGTGCGCGCGGTGCCCAGATGGCGCATCGCCAGAACGAACAGCGCCAGACTCACGCCATAGCCGCCGAGCCCGACCGCTCCCGCCGCCAGCGCGGCGCCGGCGCCGGGCCAGGGGGCGCCCTGCAGCAGCGCCAAGGCCAGATTGACGATGCCGGCGACGAGGCCTTTCGCCGCCGCGATCTGCAGCGGGTCGGCGGCGGCGAGATGGCGGGTCAGGTTGTTGTCGGCCGCCCAGCACAGGCAGGCAAGCGTGATCGCGAGCGTGCTCGTGCCGGCGGCGAGGCCGCCCGCGGCGGGCCAGGACAGTAGCGCCGCGCCGGCCAGGATGGCGCCGGCGCCGAGCGCGACGCGCCGGTCGACATTCTCGCGCTGCACCAGCCAGGCGATGGCCAGGGTGAAGACGCCTTCGAGGTTGAGGAGGAGCGAGGCGGCCGAGGCCTCGGCCCGTGCCAGGCCCGCCATCAGCAGCACCGGCGCCGCGACCCCGCCCGTCAGCACCGCCGCGGCGAGCCAGGGCAGGTCGGCCCGCCGCAGCGGCGCCTCGCGCCGCGCCGCCGCCAGGCTGCGCCGCAGCAGCAGGAAGGCGCCGAGCCCGAGTCCCGAGCCGAGATAGAGCAGTCCCGCCAACAGCCAGGGCGACACCGCGCCCAGCAGCAGCTTGGCGAGCGGCGTGCTGGCGCCGAACAGCGCCGCCGCGGCGAGCGCCAGCGGCGGCCCGACGGCGGCTATGGCCGGGGGCCGGCCATGGTTGCCGCCGGGCATCAGCGTCTTATATCCCGTCGAACTGGTAGGCGAGATCGTTGTGGATGTTCCAGAGGTAGTTGGCGTTGGCGGTGCCCGCCAGCGCATAGGCGTGGCCGTGGTGGCGCCAGCGCAGCACGTTGATGTCGCTGCTGCGGGCGAAGCGCACGGTCTCGTCCGGCTTGCCGGAATTGGCGACGACGACGATCACCGGCCCCAGCGCCTGATTGCTGGTGGTATAGACCAGCGCCGTCGCCGGCTGCCCCTCGACCATGAGGAAGCGCGCGCCCTGGAAGTCGAGTCCCCAGGGCTTGAGGTTGGGCAGGTGGAAATTCTGCGGCAGCTTGTCGAAGGAGGTCGCATCGCCCGGGTTCACCGTGACGTAGCGCTTGTAGTAGCCGGCGAGATTGTCCGGGAAGGTGTCGGACACCAGCTCGGCGCCGGGTGCCACCCTGGCGGTCTCCGGAGCGCCCGGCAGCGTGACCTCGCCGCCGCCCAGGCCGAAGCCGATGGCGAAGGCGGCGAACGATGCCGCCGCCGCGATGCCGACCCACCAGCGGGGGCCGCCGAGCACCCGGTTCCAGCGCCGGGAGCGCGCCGCCGAAAGCTCGACCACGGCGGCGCCCGCGCCGCGCGCGGCGGCGATCAGCCGCTCGGGCAGCGGCTCGCGCAGCACCTCGTCGAAGGCGGCGCGCAGCGCCGCCGCACTCTCGCCCAGCAGCGCCGCGCGCTCGCGCAGTTCGCCGTCGTGCTCCAGCCAATGAGCGATGGCGGCGCGCTCGCTCTCGTCGAGCTCGCCGTCGAGATAGGCAATCAGCCTGTCGTCACTCGGCTTCAGCATCCTGCGTCCTCCTCCGAAGTCCGCTGCCGGCGTCGAGCTTCGCCTGGAGCGCCACCCTGGCGCGCGCCAAACGGCTCATGATCGTCCCCACCGGCACCTCGGCAACCTCCGCCGCCTCCTTGTAACTCAACCCGTCCACCGTCACGAGCAGAAGCGCCACCCGCTGTTCCGGCGGCAGCTCCCGCAAGGCATTGCGTACCTCCTGCAACGCCAACCGCGCCTCGGCACGCCGACCCGGCTCATCGGTGCCGACATGCATGCCCTCGTCCTCGGCCTCTTCCCGCCGCGTGTCCCGCGCCCGCAGCTGATCGATCCAGATCGTCTGCACGATGCGGAACATCCAGCTGTCGAAGCGGGTCCCCTCCTGGAACTGGTGCGCGCGGCTGAGTGCCCGCTCGCACGCCGCCTGGACGAGGTCGTCCGCCTCGACGGCAGAGCCGGTCAGACCGCGGGCAAAGCGCCGCATCCGAGGCAGCACGGCGATGAGCTGGTCGCTGACCGACACGCTCACGGCGCCGCGCCCCGACAGAGGCGGGTCGCCATGCCTGGCCTGACGAGGTGACAACGGGTGGTGATGGGCCTTATTCCCTGACGAAAACCGGAATGCGCGCCGCGGGACCCGCAGGAGCGGCTTCCTCGCGCGCCGGTTGGTGCTAAAAAGGGCGGCACGAACGCTTGTTCGGCTATCTTAATGGGGTGGGTCGCCTATGAAAAGAGCACTGCCGGGCCTCGCGGCTGCGGGTCTTGCCCTGATCGTTAACGGAATCCTGTCGGTGCCGGCGCGGGCGGACTGCGCCGCCGAGATCAAGACGCTGCTTGCCGAGCTTGCCACCGTCAAGGACGAGCCCCGCCGCCAGGAGCTGCAGAAGCTGATCGACAAGGCCGCCAAGGACGACCAGGCCGGCCGCTCGCAGCTCTGTGGCGAGGCCACCCAGCGCGCCCAGCTGCTGATCAAGGGCTAGTGCGACGCCGCAGGCGTCGTCGCTGGCGCCGCGGACGAAGGGGCTACGCGCCTTCGCCGAGGCTTCACAAATCGCGCGCCGCAGGTCACAGTGTCGCGCCGGTCGCCGGTGGTGCCGGGTGGCGAGGGGCAGGGGAAGTCCGATCCGATGAAAATCAGCGTTGCCAGGGAACGCCGCCCCGAGGAGCGGCGCGTCGCCGCCTCGCCCGACACGGTGAAGCGACTGGTCGGCCAGGGACACGAGGTGGTGGTGGAGGCCGGTGCCGGTAACGGCGCCTCCTTCACCGACGAGGCCTATGCCGCGGCCGGCGCCGCCATCGCGCCCGATGCCGCCGCGGCGCTCGGCGCCGGCGACGTGGTGCTCAAGGTGCAGCGGCCGCTGCGCGCCGGCGAGGGCCCGCTCGACGAGCTGGCGCTGATCAAGCGCGGTGCGGTGCTGATCGGCATGCTGCAGCCGCTGCAGCGGCGCGAGGATGTCGACGCCTATGCCAAGGCGGGCATCGCCGCCTTCGCCATGGAGCTGGTGCCGCGCATCACCCGCGCGCAGTCGATGGACGTCCTGTCCTCGCAGGCGAATCTCGCCGGCTACAAGGCGGTGATCGAGGCCGCCGGCGCCTTCGGCCGCGCCTTTCCGATGATGATGACCGCCGCCGGCACCATCCCGCCGGCGCGCGTGCTGGTGATGGGCGCGGGCGTTGCCGGGCTGCAGGCGATCGCCACCGCGCGCCGCCTGGGCGGCGTCGTCTCGGCCACCGATGTGCGCTTCGCCGCCAAGGAGCAGGTGGAGAGCCTCGGCGCCAGCTTCCTGGCGGTCGATCTCGACGCGATGAAGGCGATGGAGACCGCGGGCGGCTACGCCAAGGAGATGGGCGCCGATTTCGCCCGCCGCCAGCGCGAGCACGTCACCGAGGCGCTGAAGAAGATCGACATCGTGCTGTGCACGGCGCTGATCCCCGGCCGCAAGGCGCCGGTGCTGATCACGCGCGAGATGGTGGGCGTGATGCGGCCGGGCTCGGTCATCGTCGATCTCGCCGTGGAGCAGGGCGGCAATGTCGAGGGCAGCGAGTTCGGCAAGACGGTGACGACGGCCAACGGCGTCACCATCCTCGGCCCGGCCAACCTGCTGTCGGAGATCGCCGTCGATGCGAGCCAGCTCTATGCCCGCAACCTGCTGGCCTTCCTGGCGCTGCTCATCGACAAGGATAAATCCCTCAAGATCGACGCCGCCGACGAGATCGTCAAAGCCACCTTGCTGACGCGCGACGGCGCCGTCGTGCACCCGCAATTGGCGCCGGCGCCGGCGGCAGGAGCCTGATCCCATGGAGCACAGCCAGATCTTCGTCTTCTTCCTCACCGTCTTCGTGCTGGCCTGCTTCGTAGGATATTACGTCGTCTGGCGGGTGACCCCGGCGCTGCACTCGCCGCTGATGAGCGTCACCAATGCGATCTCCAGCGTCATCATCGTCGGCGCGCTGATCGCGGCGGGCCCGGCCGGCTTCAGTTTCTCGAAGGTGATGGGCTTCGTCGCCGTCATCCTTGCCTCGGTCAACATCTTCGGCGGGTTCATCGTGACCCAGCGCATGCTGCAGATGTTCCAGAAAAAGAAGACGAAATAGGGGGACCGCGACCGTGAGCGCCAATCTCGCCGCACTGCTCTATCTCGTCGCCTCGATCTGCTTCATCATGGCGCTGCGCGGGCTCTCCTCGCCCGTAACGGCGCGCGGCGGCAATCTCTTCGGCATCACCGGCATGGTGATCGCCGTCGGCACCACGCTGGCCACCCCCGGGGTCGTCAGCTATCCGCTGATCGTCCTGGGCGTGGTCATCGGCGGCGCCATCGGCACCTTCATCGCGCTGCGCATCCAGATGACGGCGCTGCCGCAGCTGGTCGCCGCCTTTCACAGCCTGGTCGGCCTGGCCGCGGTCTGCGTCGCCGCCGCCGCCTTCTTCGATCCCGCCGCCTACGGCATCGGCACGGCCGGCGCGATCCACGCCAACAGTCTGATCGAGATGTCGCTGGGCACGGCGATCGGCGCCGTCACCTTCACCGGCTCGATCATCGCCTTCGGCAAGCTGCAGGGCCTGATCACCGGCAAGCCGCTGGTCTTCGCCGGCCAGCATCCGCTCAACGCGCTGCTCGGCATCCTGCTGGTGGCGGTCATTGTCTGGTTCGTCATCGGCCAGTCGCCGGCGGCGTTCTGGACGATCGTGGCGCTGTCGCTGGCGCTGGGCTTCCTGCTCATCCTGCCGATCGGCGGCGCCGACATGCCGGTCGTCATCTCGATGCTCAATTCCTATTCCGGCTGGGCGGCCTGCGGCATCGGCTTCACGCTGGCCAACAGCCTGCTCATCATCACCGGCGCGCTGGTGGGCTCCTCCGGCGCCATCCTCAGCTACATCATGTGCAAGGGGATGAACCGCTCGATCTTCAACGTCATCCTCGGCGGCTTCGGCACCGAGGGCGGCACGGTGGCGGCGGCCGCCCATGGCGACCGCGCCGTGAAGTCGGGCAGCGCCGAGGACGCCGCCTTCATCATGAAGAACGCCAGCTCGATCATCATCGTGCCGGGCTACGGCATGGCGGTGGCGCAGGCGCAGCACGCGCTGAAGGAGATGGCCGACATGCTGAAGCGCGAGGGCGCCAGCGTGCGCTACGCCATCCATCCCGTCGCCGGCCGCATGCCCGGGCACATGAACGTGCTGCTCGCCGAGGCCAACGTGCCCTATGACGAGGTGCTCGAGCTCGAGGAGATCAACCGCGACTTCGCCTCGACCGACGTCGCTTTCGTCATCGGCGCCAACGACGTCACCAACCCCGCCGCCAAGACCGATCCGGCCTCGCCGATCTACGGCATGCCGATCCTCGATGTCGAGAAGGCGAAGACCGTGCTTTTCGTCAAGCGCTCGATGGCGTCGGGCTATGCCGGGGTGGAGAACGAGCTGTTCTTCCGCGACAACACCATGATGCTGTTCGGCGACGCCAAGAAGATGTGCGAAGAGATCGTCAAGGCGCTGGGCTAGCCGCGAGCGCGGCCGGCGCCGGCGCGTCAGTAGCCTTCGCGCTCCAGCCGCTTGCGCAGCAGCTTGCGGTAGCGGCGTACCGCCTCCGCCTTCTCGCGGGCGCGGCGCTCGGACGGCTTCTCGTAGTTGCGGCGGAGCTTCATCTCGCGGAACACGCCCTCGCGCTGCAGTTTCTTCTTCAGGGCGCGCAGCGCCTGGTCGACATTGTTGTCGCGGACGAGGATTTGCACGACAGCTCCACTCCGATCGGCAGGGTCAAAAAAAAGCCGGCCGCGAAACCGCAGCCAGTTGGCCAATCAAATAGCACAACTCCGCCAATTTGTGAAGCCGGTGCCCAGGCCGGCCGGCGCCGCCCGGCGGGTGCCGGGACCGGTCTGCGACAATCCCGCCCCGCCCTTGCCGCTGCCGCTTTACCCGGACCGCGGCGATGCACATAGTATGGCCATGGCCATCCTCAAGATCGCCCGGATGGGGCATCCCGTCCTGCGCGGCATCGCCGCCGAGATCGCCGACCCGACGGCGCCCGAGATCCGGCAGCTGGTCGCCGACATGCTGGAGACGCTGGTCGATATCGGCGGCGCCGGCCTCGCCGCGCCGCAGGTGCACGTGCCGCTCCGCCTCGTCCTCTTCCAGGTGCCGGCGGAGCGCACCACCGGCGCCGAGGACGACCAGCCGCAGGAGCTGATGGCGCTGGCCAATCCGGTGATCGAGCCGCTGGGCGAGGAGCGCGCGCTCGGCTGGGAAGGCTGTCTCTCGGTGCCGGGGCTGCGCGGCGCGGTGCCGCGCTGGACCCGCATCCGCTATCGCGGGCTGACGCCCCGCGGCGAGCGGATCGAGCGCGTCGCCGCCGGCTTCCATGCCCGCGTCGTGCAGCACGAGTGCGACCATCTCGACGGCATTCTCTACCCCCAGCGCATGACCGATCTCGGCCTGCTCGTCTTCAACGAGGAGGGCATGCGCTATCCGGTGGATATCGGTGGCGCGGCCGCGGCGGAGGCATAAGGCGATGGACGAGAACGCCCGGCGCGCGGCGCTGATCGAGGCGATGCTGCCGGATGTGCCGTTCGACGGCTGGGGCCGCGCCGCCGGCGCCGCAGCGCGGCGCCTCGGCTGGGACGAGGCCGATCTCGCCGCGCTCTTTCCCGGCGGCGAGCGTGCCATCGTCGCCGGCTTCAGCGGCTGGGCCGATCAGCGGATGCTGGCGGCATTGGCCGAGCGCAACCTGGCGGCGCTGAAGGTGCGCGAGCGCATCGCCACGGCGTGCTGGACGCGGCTGTCGCTGCTCGAGCCGCATCGCGAGGCGGTGCGCCGGGCGTTGTCGCTGCTGGCGCTGCCGCAGCATGCGGCGCTCGGGCTGCGCCTGCTCTACGACACCGTCGACGCTGCCTGGTATGCCGCCGGCGACACCGCGACCGATTTCAACTTCTACACCAAGCGCGGCCTGCTGGCGGCGGTCTATGCCGCCACCACGCTCTACTGGCTCGACGACCGCTCGCCCGGCGCCGCCGAGACGCGGGCCTTCCTCGACCGTCGCCTCGCCGATGTCCTGGCGCTGCCGCGGCTCGGCACGCGGCTGCGCCAGGGCCTCGACCGATTGCCCAATCCCTGGCGGATGATGCGCGCGGCGCGGCGGTCCTAGGGCGGGGGAGATGCCGGCGACGGCTCGGCGAGGGGCACCGTATCGCCGCCCTCGCCCAGCGCCAGCTGCATCGCCACCGCGTCGACCCAGCGGCCGAATTTGAGACCCACGGCGAGTTCATGGCCGATGGTGCGGAAGCCCAGCCTGGTGTGCAGCCGAATCGACGCCGCGTTGGCGCTGTCGCCGATCACCGCCATCATCTGCCGGTAGCCCAACGCCGTGCAGTCGGCGATCAGCGCACGCATCAGCGCGAACCCCACGCCGCGACGCACCTCGTCGCGCGCGACATAGACCGAATTCTCCACCGTGTAGCGATAGGCCGAGCGGGCGCGGAAGCGCCCGGCATAGGCATATCCCACGACGCCGCCGCCGCTCTCCGCCACCCGCCAGGGCAGGCCCGCCGCGCGGATCTGCCGCCAGCGCCGGGTCATCTCGTCGACCGATGGCGGCGTCTCCTCGAAGGTGCAGCAACTGGCCTCGACGTAATGCGCGTAGATGCCGGCGATCGCCGGCATGTCGTCGTCGTCGGCGGCGCGGAGCCGGGGAGCGTCCATGCTCGAGCCTCTAGTCTCGCCGCGGCAGCAGCCGCGTCACATGCCCCATCTTGCGGCCCGGCGCCATTTTGGCCTTGCCGTAAAGGTGCAGCTTGGTCGCGGGCTCGGCGAGCGCCTCGCGCCAGCGCTCGATGTCGCCGCCGATCAGATTCGTCATCACCGCATCCGAATGCCGCTCGGGCGAGCCCAGCGGCAGGCCGCAGACGGCGCGCACCAGCTGCTCGAACTGGCTGGTGACGCAGGCGTCGATGGTCCAGTGCCCGGAATTGTGCGGCCGCGGCGCCAGCTCGTTCACCAGCACCTCGCCGGTCGAGGTCACGAACATCTCGACCGCGAGCAACCCGACCAGCTCGAGCCGGTCGGCGACGTGGCGCGCGATCGCCTCGGCCCGCATCGCCACCGCCGGCGCGATCCGCGCCGGGGCGATGGTGGTGTCGAGGATGTGATGCGCATGATGGTTCTCCACCGGCACGTAGGCCGCCCAGTCGCCGCCGGTGCCGCGCGCGACGATCACCGAGATCTCGCAGAGGAAATCGACGTAGCTCTCGAGGATGCCGAGTTCGGCCCCCATCTCGCGCCAAGCCGTGGCGAGATCGGTGTCGGCGCGGATCGCCACCTGTCCCTTGCCGTCGTAGCCGCCGCGCACCGTCTTCAGCACGCCGTGCGGGCCGATGTCGCGCGCCGCGCGCACCAGCGCCTCGGCGCTCGCGACCTCGCGGTACTGCGCCGTGGCGACGTCGATGGAGCGCAGGAAGTTCTTTTCCTTGAGGCGGTCCTGGGCGATGCGCAGCGCGTTGGCGCCGGGTCGCACCGGCTTGATCGCGGCCAGGATCTCGGCGGTGTCCGCCGGCACGTTCTCGAATTCGAAGGTGACGACGTCGACCGCCGCGGCGAAGCGCGCCAGCGCCGCACGGTCGCCATAGGCGGCGGTGGTCGCGTAGGGCGTCACCTGCTTGGCCGGGCTGTCGGGCTCGGGGCCGTAGACATGGCAGCGATAGCCCAGCCGTGCCGCCGCCAGCACGATCATGCGGCCGAGCTGGCCGTCGCCGAGAATGCCGATCGTCGCGCCGGGCTCGATCATCAGCCTTCCGGGAGGTCGGCGACCGCGTCGGTCTGCGCGCGCCGCCAGCGGTCGAGCGCGGCGGCGACGCCGCTGTCGCCGAGCGCCAGGATCGCCGCCGCCAGCAGTGCGGCGTTGACCGCGCCCGGCTTGCCGATGGCGAGCGTGCCCACCGGCACGCCGCCCGGCATCTGCGCGATCGACAGCAGGCTGTCCATGCCCTTGAGCGCATGGCTCTCGATCGGCACGCCCAGCACCGGCAGCGGCGTCAGCGAGGCGACCATGCCCGGCAGATGCGCGGCGCCGCCGGCGCCGGCGATGATCACCTTGAGGCCGCGCTGGCGCGCGCCTTCGGCATAGGCGACCAGCCGCCGGGGGGTGCGGTGGGCCGAGACGATGCGCCGCTCATGCGCGATGCCGAGCGTGTCGAGCGTCTCGGCGGCGTGCCGCATCGTCTCCCAATCGGACTGGCTGCCCATGATGATCCCGACCGCCGGTTGCGCGTCGCTCATCCCGTTCGAATCCCCTGCCGCGGAAGACGCGCATTATAGGTGGGAGGGGCATCAGGGCAAGCGACCATCGCCCGCGCCGCGCCGCCGCGGCGGCTTTGCGCCCCCGGCGATTTCTGGCATAATTGCAACCGTTTCGCGAATCCGGGCGTGGTGCTTCAGGCATTATGGAAATACGCGACACCAAACCGGTCCTCGGCGCCGGCGCCAGCCGCAAGGCCGAGGCGCGGCGGGCGGTCGCCGAGGATGGCAGCGCCGCGCCGGCGGAGCCGATCGACATCCTCAATCTCGCCGGCGTGGGCGAGGCGGAGATCACTCCCAAGTTGCGCCAGGCGATCATGGGGCTGATGGCCGAGGTCGATACGCTCCGCCGCGAGCTCGGCGAGGCGCGCCAGCGCATCGGCTATCTCGAGCGACTCGCCGACGAAGATCCGCTGATGCCGATCGCCAACCGGCGCGCCTTCGTGCGCGAGCTGACGCGCATGATGTCCTTTGCCCAACGCTATGGCACGCCCTCGAGCATCGTCTACATCGACATCAACGACATGAAATGGATCAACGACCAGAACAGCCACGCCGCCGGCGATGCCGCGCTGACGCAGGTGGCGCGCGTGCTGGTCGAGAATGTCCGCAACACCGATGTGGTCGGGCGTCTGGGCGGCGACGAGCTGGGCGTGCTGCTGGTGCAGACCGATCAGCCGCTTGCCGAGCAGAAGGCCGCGCAGCTGGCCGCCGCGGTCGCCGCCGCGCCGCTGTTGTGGCAGGGCCGCGAGATCCCGCTCAGCATCTCCTACGGCGTCTATTCCTTCACCGGCGGCGAGAACGCCGGCGATGCGCTCGATGCCGCCGACCGCGCCATGTACCAGGCCAAGCGGCAGCGCGGCGCCGCCGCCGGCTCCTAGGCGATGATGTCGGGAAGCAGCTGACTTTCGAGCCTGGCGATCAGGTCCTTGAGCGCCAGCTTGCGCTTCTTCAGGCGCTGCACATGCACCGGGTTGAGCGGGGCCTGCGC
The DNA here is from genome assembly GCA_027315365.1 of Rhodospirillales bacterium. Classification (GTDB taxonomy): domain Bacteria; phylum Pseudomonadota; class Alphaproteobacteria; order ATCC43930; family CGMCC-115725; genus DAHUYF01. The sequence continues at coordinate 22,906 of DAHUYF010000038.1, forward strand.
GTCGAGCCGCGCGATCGCCTCGTCGAGGTCGCGATGCTCGCTTTTTAGGGCCTCGATCCTGGCCTTGAGGACTTCGATGTCGAGATCCATGACCGGAATGATCGCTCTGGCGGTTGACGGTTAACATTATAGCAAAGCCCTGCGTGGAAGGTGAGCGCCGAGGACGACGTTAACCATCCCGCCAAGGAGACCTCATGGCCCAGTTGCCCAAGACCATCGGCATCCTCACCAGCGGCGGCGACTGCGCCGGGCTGAACGCGGCCATCCGCGCCGTGGTCAGCCGCGCCGTCCAGGGCTATGGCTGGCGCGTGCTCGGCATCCGCCACGGCACCATGGGACTGCTGCGCCGGCCGCTCGAATTCGAGACGCTCGACCTGCGCATCGCCACCGGCAACATCCTGCGCCTGGGCGGCACCATCCTCGGCACCACCAACCGCGGCGATCCCTTCGCCTTCCCGATGCCCGACGGCAGCCTGCGCGACCGTTCGGCCGAGGTCATCGCCGGCCTGCGCGAACTCGGCATCGACACGCTCATCGGCATCGGCGGCGACGGCAGCTTCGCCATCCTGCGCCGGCTGGCGCAGCAGGGCGGCATCAAGCTGGTCGGCATTCCCAAGACCATCGACAACGATGTCGGCGCCACCGAGAACTCGATCGGCTATCACACCGCGGTGATGGTCGCCGCCGAGGCGCTCGACCGGCTGCAGCCGACGGCGGCAAGCCACGACCGCGTCATGGTCCTCGAGGTGATGGGGCGCGACGCCGGCCATATCGCGCTTGCCGCCGGCATCGCCGGCGGCGCCGACGTCATCCTCATCCCCGAAATTCCCTACGGTCTCGAACAGGTGGCGGCCCATATCGAGAAGGTGCGCCTGCAGGGGCGCAATTTCGCGCTCGTGGTCGTCGCCGAGGCGGTCAAGGACCGCGGCGGCCAGCCGGTGCAGCAGCAACACTCCGGCGGCGGCGTCACCTATGGCGGCATCGGCCACCGCCTCGGCGACGCGCTGGCGCGGCTGACCGGCGCCGAGACCCGCGTCACCGTGCTGGGCCATGTGCAGCGCGGCGGCCAGCCGACCTGGAGCGACCGCATGATCGCCTCGGCCTTCGGCGTCCATGCGGTCGATCTCATCGCCGCCGGCAAATCCGACTGCATGGTCGCGTGGCAGAACCGCGGCGTGGTCGACGTGCCCCTGGGCGAGGCGGTGGCGGCGCCGCAGCAGGTCGACCCCGATAGCGCCCTGGTGCGCACGGCGCGCGGACTTGGAATTTGTCTGGGCGATGACTGACGGCACCGATCCGTTCTGGACTTTCAGCCTGGGCTTCTATGGCCGGCCGGGGGTGGCGCAAGCCTGCATCGCGCTGCAGGACCGGCATGGCTGCGACGTCAACCTGGTGCTCTATGCCTGCTGGGTCGGGTTGAGCGGCCGCGGCCGGCTTGCCGCCGCCGATCTGGCGCGCGCCGACGCGGCCAACGCGCCCTGGCGCAGCGCCGTCATCGAGAAGCTGCGCGCGGCGCGCCGCGCGCTGCGCGAGGAGGACCGGCACGGTCCCATCCTCGAACTCTACGAAGCGGCCAAGGCGGCCGAACTGGCGGCCGAGCGCGTCGCCCAGCGCCGGCTCCAGGCGCTGGCGCCGCCGGCGGGTGCGGCCGAGGCCGGCGCGCGCGCCGCCGATGCCACGGCCAATCTCGCGCTCTATCTCGAGGGCATGTCGGCCGACGCGGCCGCGGCGCCGGTCTTCGCCGCGATCGCCGCCGGCGCCTGAGGCGGCGCGCCTCAGCCGGGCTTGCGGCGCAGCGGGCTCGGTGTTGCCGCGGGCTCGCCCCAGCGCCTGACCATCGGCGTCTCCAGACCGAAGAGGTCGAGCATGCGCCCGAGCGTGTGGTCGACCATGTCGGCGAGCGTCTGCGGCTCGGCATAGAAGGCGGGCACCGGCGGCGCCAGGATGGCGCCCATCTCGGCGAGCGCCGTCATGCTGCGGAGATGGCCGAGATGAAGCGGCGTCTCGCGCACCATCAGCACCAGCGGGCGGCGCTCCTTGAGGCAGACATCGGCGGCGCGGGTGAGCAGGGTCGCGGTCGTGCCGTGCGCGATGTCGGACATGCTGCGGATCGAGCACGGCGCCACGATCATGCCGAGGGTGCGGAACGATCCCGAGGCGATCGGCGCGGCGATGTCGGTGACCGCATGCGTGTGCGTGGCCAGCGCCTGCACCTCGGCAACCTTGCGCCCGGTTTCATGCGCCAGTGTGACCTCCGCCGCCCGGGTCATGACCAGATGCGTCTCGAGCGGGAGATCGCGCAGGATTTCCAACAGCCTGACGCCATAGGTGACGCCCGAGGCGCCGCTGATGCCGACGATGAGACGGGGTGTCGCAGTCATCAATTATCCCTTGCGCGGGCTGGAACCCGCCGCACCGCCAGCATATCTCTCTTGGTGCGTCGCTCCAATCGGCGTTAGCATAAAGACGTCAGCAGCTCTCACCGCGTCAAGCATAGGAGGAGCCATGTCGCTGCAAGATCGTATCGAGTCCCTCCGGGCCCGCCACCGCAACCTGGAGGAGGCCATCGATCAAGAGGTCGCCCGCCCGATGCCCAATGTCGAGATGGTTGCCGATCTGAAGCGCCAAAAGCTCCGAATCAAAGACGAAATCTTCAACCTCGAACATACCGTTCACGCCACCCAATAGAGCCGGCAGCAAAGCAATCCGCGGCTAGCGTCCTTTCGGCGCCGAATTTTCTTCAGGCGTGTGCAGGGCTTTCGCTTGTTCGCGCAGGGCGAATTTCTGTACCTTCCCGGTCGACGTCTTGGGCAGCGGGCCGAACACCACCGTTTTGGGCGCCTTGAACCGCGCAAGACGGTCGCGGCAGTAGCGGATGATCTCGTCTGCCGTCGCGCTCGCTCCCGGCTTCAGGGTGACGAAGGCGCAGGGCGTCTCGCCCCAGGTTTCGTCCGGGCGCGCCACGACCGCCGCTTCGAGCACGGCGGGATGGCGGTAGAGCACGCTTTCGATCTCGATGGTCGAGATGTTCTCGCCGCCGGAGATGATGATGTCCTTGGAGCGGTCCTTGATCTCGATGTAGCCGTCGGTATGCATGACGCCGAGATCGCCGGTATGGAACCAGCCGCCGGCGAAGGCGGCCTCGCTGGCTTGCGGGTTCTTCAGATAACCCTTCATCACGATGTTGCCGCGCATGAACACCTCGCCGATGGTCGTGCCGTCGCTCGGCACCGGCGCCAGGGTCTCGGCATCGGCCACCATCAGCCCTTCGAGCACCGGGTAGCGTACTCCCTGGCGCGCCTTGCGGGCGCTGATCTGCTCGGCCGGCAGGGTGTCCCATTCGCCGTGCCAGGCGCAGACCGTGGCCGGGCCATAGGTCTCGGTCAGTCCGTAGACATGGGTAATGCGGAAGCCCAGCCGTTCCATGCCCTCGATGACCGCAGCCGGCGGCGCCGCGCCGGCGGTCATCATGCGAACCTCGCGCCCGGCCGCGCTGCGGCGCTGCTCTTCGGGCGCATGCAACAGCATGTTCATGACGATCGGCGCGCCGCACAGATGGCTGACGCCTTGCTCGGCAATGGCGGCATAGATCGCCGGCGCCTCGACCCGGCGCAGGCAGACATGCGTCCCGGCCAGCGCCGTCACCGTCCACGGAAAGCACCAGCCGTTGCAGTGGAACATCGGCAAGGTCCAGAGATAGACCGGATGCTGCGGCAGGCTCCAGACCAGGGCGTTGCCCAGCGCGTTGAGATAGGCGCCGCGATGGTGATAGACGACGCCTTTGGGATTGCCGGTGGTGCCGGAGGTGTAGTTGAGCGCGATCGCGTCCCATTCATCCGCGGCGTTCTGCCAGGCGAAATCGGCGTCGCCGGTGGCGAGGAAGCGCTCGTAATCCATCTCGCCCAGCAGCTTGCCCGGCGGCGCCAGCGCATCGTCGATGTCGATGACCAGCGGCGGCCGCTTGATCTGGGCCAGCGCCTTCTCGATCACCGGCGAGAACTCGCGATCGGTGATCAGCGCCTTCGCCTCGCCATGCTCGAGAATGAAGGCGATCGTCGCGGCGTCGAGGCGGATGTTGAGCGCGTTCAGCACCGCGCCTGCCATCGGCACGCCGAAATGCGCCTCGAGACATTCCGGCGTGTTGGTCGCCATCACTGCCACCGTGTCGTTCTTGCCGATGCCGCGCCGGCGGAGCGCGCTCGCCAGCCGGCGGCAGCGGGCATAGGTCTCGGCCCAGCGGTAGCGCCGCGCGCCGTGGACCACCGCCAGCCGATCGGGGAAGACGGCGGCGGTGCGGGAGAGGAAGCCCAGCGGCGACAGCGCCACGTGGTTTGCCGGGTTGCGCTCGAGGCCGGTGCTGTAAGGGCTTGGCGTGTCGGACATGTGGATTCTCCTGGCGCGGCGGCTGGCGGATTCCCGCATTAAGGGCATCGGTTAACGCCACATTAAAGACTATGTGCTTTCGTCGGTATAGGCGCGAGCGGGGATCCGGCGCGAGCGGGGCTCCGCGGATGCCGCCGCAGCTTGCGCCATAAGCCGCGCCCGGCGATCACAGGAGGACCGGTCCGATGAAGCTGGAACAGCGCCTCTGGTCGTCGCGGCAGGGCTGGACGCTTCTCGGCAGCGACCGGCCGGTCGAGCCGTCGCTGGTGCTGTTCTTTGCTGCGGCGCGCACGCTCGATGACGGCGCTCGCTTCGCCGAGCTGCGGGGGTTCTATCCCTCGGCGTCGCTGATCGGGTGCACGACCGGCGGCGAGATCGCCGGCGCCGACGTGCTTGACGGCAGCATCGCCGCCACCGCGGTCGAGTTCGCCACCACGCGCCTCGCCTTCGCCCATGAAAACGTGGCGCAGGGCCGCAGCTCGCTCGATGCGGGGGCGTCGCTGGCCGCGTCCCTGCCGAAGGCGGGGCTGCGCGGCGTGTTCGTGCTATCCGACGGCGTGCGCGTCAACGGCTCCGAGTTGGTCCGGGGCGTCCAACGGGTGCTGGGCAGCGACGTGGCGCTCACCGGCGGCCTTGCCGGCGACGGCGCGCGCTTCGGCGCCACCCGCGTCGGCCTCGACGCAAACCCGGCGCCGGGCCATCTTGCCGCCATCGGCTTCTACGGCGATGGCATTCGCCTCGGCCGGGGCAGCGGCGGCGGTTGGAACACGGTCGGGCCGGAGCGCATCGTCACGCGCGCCGAGGGCAACACGCTGTTCGATCTCGACGACCAGCCGGCGCTCGATCTCTACAAGCACTATCTCGGGCCGGAGGCCGCCGACCTGCCGGCCAGCGCCCTGTTGTTTCCGCTGCGCATCCATCCCGCCGGCCGACCCGAGGCCGGTCTCGTCCGTACCGTCATCGGTGTCGATGAGGAGCGCAAGGCGATGACCTTTGCCGGCAGCATCCCTACCGGCCATGTGGCGCAGGTCATGCTGGGCCATTTCGACGATCTCATCGGCGGCGCCGGCCGCGCCGCGCGCCGCGCCGCGATCCCGGAGGCCAAGCTCGCCATCCTGGTGAGCTGCATCGGACGCAAGCTGCTGCTGGGGCAGCGCACCGCCGACGAGGTCGATGCCGTGGCTGAGGTGCTCGATAACACCTGCCGCCTCACCGGATTCTATTCCTACGGCGAGATCGCGCCGTCGGAAACCTCGCCCTGTTCCGATCTGCACAACCAGACGATGACGATCACGACGATCGGCGAGGCGTGAGCGTGCACAAGCTGCTGCGGCGCCAGCTCCGACAGGCAAGAAGGGATCCGACCGGCGACGCGGTCGATCTCGATCGGCTGCTCGCGCTGGTCGATGCCGCTTATTGCGAGATCGACCGCGAGCGCCGATACACCGCGCATGCGCATCGGGTGATGGCCGAGGAGCACGAGGCGCTCAATGCCAGACTGTCGAGGCTGCGCGACGCGATCTCGCAGATGGGCGCCGGCTTCGCCATCTGGGACGCACAGGACCGGCTGGCGCTGTCGAACGATCGGCTCAAGGAACTCGTGCCGGGCGTGGCCGAGCTGATCAAGCCCGGCACCGGCTTCGCCGAGCTGCTCGCGGCGGAGGCCGCGGGCGGCATGGTGGATCCGGCACCGCATGGCTCGGCGGCGGAATGGACCAGCTGGCGCCTGGCGCGGCATCGCACGCCGGCCGGTCCGCTGCAGATGGTCTATACCGACGGGCGGCTGCTGCAGGTCTGGGAGGAGCGCACCCATGAAGGCGGCATCGTCGGCCTCTACGCCGACATCAGCGAGACGCGCCGCATCGAGGACGAGCTGCGCCGCGCCAAGGAGACGGCGGAAGCGGCGAACCGCACCAAATCCGAGTTCCTCGCCAATATGAGCCACGAGCTGCGTACCCCGCTCAACGCCATCATCGGTTTCTCCGAAGCGATGATCGGCGAGATCAAGGGACCGCTCGGCGACCCCAAGTACCGCGACTATGCCGGCGACATCCTGGCCGGCGGCAAGCATCTGCTCGAGCTCATCAGCGACATCCTCGACATGTCGCGGATCGAGGTCGGGCGCTACGAGCTGCACGAGGAATGGATCGACGTCGCGGAGGCGGTCGACACCGCGGTGCGGCTGCTGCGGGCGCGTGCCGAGGAGAGCGGCATCCGGCTGCGCATCGACATCGCGCCGGACCTGCCGCCGCTCTACGCCGAGCATCGCGCCGTGCGCCAGATCCTGATCAACCTGATCGGCAACGCCGTCAAGTTCACCAAGCGCGACGGCAGCATCACCATCGATGCGGCGCTGCTGCCCGATGGCGGGCTGCGTGTCAGGGTGAGCGATACCGGCATCGGCATTGCCGAGGACCACATGCCGCTGGTGCTGAAGCCCTTCGGGCAGGTCGAGACCGCGCTCTCGCGCAAGCATGGCGGCGTCGGGCTCGGCCTGCCGCTTTCCAAGCGCCTGGCCGAACTGCATGGCGGCGCGCTGGAGATCGCCAGCACGCCCGGCATCGGCACCGCCGTCGACATCCGCTTCCCGCGCCAGCGCGTGGGCTTCCAGCAGCTGCGCGCCGCCTTCATCTGAGCGACCCTCGCGCTTGACGCGGAATCCTCCAGGAAACTACGTATAGGCAGGCGCCGCCGCGCGGGACGACAATTCGGCGCGCCATACGGCACAGGGAGGGCAGATCATGAACGGCCGATATGCCGAGGCGCATCGCCGCTCGCTGGAGGATCCCGAGGGCTTCTGGGCCGAGGCGGCTGCGGCGATCGATTGGGAGCGGCGCTGGGACACGGTGCTCGATGCCGGCAACCCGCCCTTCTATCTCTGGTTCCGCGGCGGCTGGCTCAATACCTGCTGGAACGCCCTCGACCGCCACGTCGCCGGCGGCCGCGGCGGGCAGGCGGCGCTGATCTATGACAGCCCGGTCGCCGGCGAGGTCACGACCTTCAGCTATGCCGAACTGCGCGACCGCGTGGCGCTGCTGGCCGGCGCGCTCAAATCGCTCGGCGTCGCCAAGGGCGACCGCGTCCTGATCTACATGCCGATGGTGCCGGAAGCGGTGATGGCGATGCTCGCCTGCGCCAGGCTCGGCGCGATCCACTCCGTCGTCTTCGGCGGCTTCGCGGCGCCGGAACTTGCCACCCGCATCGACGACGCCAGGCCCAAGCTCATCCTCTCCGCCTCCTGCGGCATCGAGGTGCAGCGCGTCATCCCCTATAAGCCGCTGCTCGACCGCGCCATCGAGCTGGCATCGGCGAAGCCCGCGGCCTGTGTCATCCTACAGCGGCCGATGGCGCCGGCATCGCTGGTCGCCGGCCGCGATCACGACTGGCAGGCGCTGGTCGCCGCGGCGCGCCCCGCCGACTGCGTTCCGGTCGAGGCCACCGATCCGCTCTACATCCTCTATACCTCCGGCACCACCGGCATTCCCAAGGGCATCGTCCGCCACAATGGCGGCCATGCCGTGGCGCTCTGCTGGTCGATGGCCAACATCTACGGGATGAAGCCGGGCGAGGTGTTCTGGACCGCCTCCGATGTCGGCTGGGTGGTGGGGCATTCCTACATCGTCTACGCGCCGCTGCTCTACGGCTGCACCAGCGTGCTCTACGAGGGCAAGCCGGTCGGCACCCCCGATGCCGGCGCCTTCTGGCGCGTCATCGCCCAGCACGGGGTCTCCGTCATGTTCACCGCGCCCACCGCCTTCCGTGCGATCAAGCGCGAGGATCCCGACGGCACGCTCATCCGCCGCCACGACCTGTCCAAATTCCGCGCGCTCTTCCTCGCCGGCGAACGTGCCGATCCGCCGACGGTGGAGTGGGCCGAGCGGCAGCTCGGCGTGCCGGTGATCGATCACTGGTGGCAGACCGAGACCGGCTGGCCGATCACCGCCAACTGCCTCGGCCTGGAGACGATGCCGGTGAAGCATGGTTCGTCGACCAAGCCGGTGCCGGGCTGGGATCTGCGCGTGCTCGGCACCGACGGGCACGAGCTGAAGCGCGGCGAGATCGGCGCACTCTGCCTGAAGCTGCCGCTGCCGCCCGGCGCGCTGCCGACGCTGTGGCACGCCGACGACCGCTTCGTCAGCTCTTATCTCGCCGAATATCCCGGCTACTACCAGACCGCCGATGCCGGCTATGTCGACGAGGACGGCTATGTCTTCGTCATGACGCGCACCGACGACATCATCAACGTCGCCGGCCATCGCCTCTCGACCGGCGGCATCGAAGAGGTGCTGGCGGCGCATCCCGACGTCGCCGAATGCGCCGTCATCGGCGTCGCCGATTCATTGAAGGGGCAGGTGCCGGTGGGCTTCCTGGTGCTGAAGGCGGGTGCCGCGCAGCTGCCGGCGCAGGTGGCGGAGGAGGCGGTGCGGCTGGTGCGCGAGCGCATTGGCCCGGTGGCGAGCTTCAGGACCGCGATCGTGGTGCCGCGCCTGCCCAAGACGCGCTCGGGCAAGATCCTGCGCGGTACCATGCGCCGCATTGCCGATGGCGAGGAATACAAGATGCCGGCCACCATCGACGACCCGGCAATTCTGGGCGAGATCGCCGATACGCTGAAAGGCGCCGGCTACGCCAAGCCTCCGGCCTGAGCCGCGGCTCCTAGGCGGCGCTGTCGGCCGCCCCGTCGCCCTCTTCCGCGCCGACCGGCTCGGCGTCGGGCGGTTCGACCACGACCTTTTTGCCGCGATTGGCGCGCGCGACCGTGGCGTCGAGTTCCTGCATCGTGCAGAGGCCGAGCGCCACCGGGTGGCGCGGCTTGATGTTGGGCGCGTTCCAGTGGCTGCGGTCGCGCACCGCGGCGATGGTCGGCTTGGTGGTGCCGATCAGCTTCGAGATTTGCCCGTCGCTCAACTCCGGATGGCTCTTCAGCAGCCAAGCGATGGCATCGGGCTTGTCCTGGCGCTTGGCGATCGGCGTGTAGCGCGGGCCACGATGCTTCACCGCCGGCACCGGCACGGCCTCGGCCGAGATCTTGAGGCGGGTCGACGGGTCCTTCTGGCAGCGCTCGATCTCCTCCAGCGTCAGCTGGCCGGCGGCAATCGGGTCGAGCCCCTGCATCTGCACCGCGACCTCGCCATCGGCGATCGCCTGCACTTCCAGCGCATGCAGCCCGCAGAACTCGCCGATCTGGTCGAAGGTGAGCGAGGTGTTTTCGACCAGCCACACGGCCGTGGCCTTCGGCATGAGCGGCAGAGCCATCGATTTCCTCCTTAATTTACAATTACTTAGTATAGCCAACGGGGCAGCGACCCAGGGTCGCGCGCCGGCCGACGATGATGTCCTGGATCGACGCTATATAGGGGTTTGGCACGCCGCTGGGAAGGGTCAGACGGTCAGGACGATCTTGCCGATATGGGCCGAGCTTTCCATCAGCCGGTGCGCCTCGGCCGCCTCTGCGAGCGGAAAGCTGCGGAAAATCTGCGGCTTGACCTTGCCCTGCTCGATCAACGGCCAGACCACCCGGCGGAGCGATGCGGCGATGGCGCCCTTCTGCTCGACGCTGCGCGCCCGGAGGGTCGAGCCGGTGAGGGTGCCGCGCTTCATCATCAGCGGCGCGAGATTGATCTCGGCCTTGGCGCCTTGCAGGAAGGCGATGTAGATGATCCGGCCTTCGACGGCGAGCGCATTGATGTTGCGCTGGACGTAGTCGCCGCCGACCATGTCGAGGATGACGTCGACGCCGCGGCCGCCGGTGGCTTCCTTGGTGATCTTGACGAAATCCTCGTGCTTGTAGTCGATGCCGCGCGTGGCGCCCAGGCGCTCGCAGGCATGGCATTTGTCGCGGCTGCCGGCGGTGGCGAAGATCTGATGCGCACCCAGCGCCTTGGCGAGCTGGATCGCGGTGGTGCCGATGCCGCTGGTGCCGCCATGGATCAGCACCGTCTCGCCTGGCGTGAACTGGCCGCGTTCGAAGAGATTGGTCCAGACCGTGAAGCAGGTCTCAGGCAGCGCCGCCGCCTCGGCCATGCCGAGCCCTTTCGGCACCGGCAGGCATTGCGGTTCGGGTGCCACGCAATAGCTGGCATAGCCGCCGCCGGTGACCAGTGCGCAGACGGCGTCGCCGATCTTGGTATGGTTGACGCCGAGCCCGACCGCGGCCACCGTGCCGGCGACCTCAAGCCCGGGGATGTCGGAGGCGCCCGCCGGCGGCGGATACTCGCCCTTGCGCTGCATCACGTCGGGCCGATTGATGCCGGAAGCGGCCACCTGGATCAGCACCTCGCCAGCGCCGGGCAGCGGCATCGGCCGGGTCGCCGGCCGCAGCACCTCGGGCCCGCCAGGCTCGGTGATCTCGATTGCGGTCATGGTGGCGGGAAGCGCTGTCATCTGGGGTCCATCCCTGCTCTTGTGGCGGATTGCACCTCTAGCCCGACCGCGCCAGACTGGCAACAGTTCCGCGCGGGGAGGGGCCATGGACGAGGAAGACCTGCTGCCGCGGCACCGGAAGCCGCAGAAGAAGGACCTGACGCCGCTGGGCGTCGCCGAACTCGAAGCCTATATCGGCGATCTCGAGGAGGAGATCGCCCGCGCCCGCGCCGAGATCGGCGCCAAGCAGAAGCAGCGCAGCGGCGCCGACGCGCTTTTCAAGCGATAGCGCCGACTGGCCGCATCTTGCGCCGTCGCCGCCGAGCGGGCATACCGCCGGCGGGATCAGCACAGGAGCCCCTCATGTTGCAAGGCAAGGTCGCGGTGGTCACCGGCTCGACCAGCGGCATCGGTCTCGGCATCGCCGCGGCGCTCGCCGCCGACGGCGCCGCGATCATGCTCAACGGCTTCGGCGATGCCGGCGCGATCGAGCGTCTGAAGCGGGATCTCGCCGAACGCCACGGCATCAAGGCGGGGTATTCGGCCGCCGACATGTCGAAGCCGGCGCAGATCCGCGAGCTCGTCGCCGCGGCGGAGCATGAGCTGGGATCGGTCGACATCCTCGTCAACAATGCCGGCATCCAGCATGTGGCGCCGGTGGAGAGCTTCCCCGAGGACAAATGGGACGCGATCATCGCCGTCAACCTCTCGGCCGCGTTCCACGCCAGCAAGGCGGCGATTCCCGCGATGAAGCGGCGAGGCTGGGGGCGCATCATCAACATCGCCTCCACCCACGGGCTGGTGGCGAGTGCCGAGAAGGCGGCTTATGTCGCCGCCAAGCACGGCATCATCGGCCTCACCAAGGTGGTGGCGATCGAGACTGCCAATGCCGGTATCACCTGCAACGCGATCTGCCCGGGCTGGGTATTGACGCCGCTGGTGCAGCGGCAGGTCGAGGCGCGCGCCAGGGAGCGGGGGCAGACGGTGGAGCAGGCGAAGAACGCGCTGCTGGCGGAGAAGCAGCCGATGTTGCGCTTCACCACGCCGGAGAATCTGGGCGCGCTCGCCTGCTTCCTGTGCAGCGACGCCGCCGCGACCATGACTGGCGAGGCGTTACCGATGGACGGCGGCTGGCTTGCGCAATAAGCCGGCTGCGGTTTTGGCTTCAGCAACTCTTAACCAAAGCGGACGATACTCCGTCCGCGGTTGGGGCTAGTCCCCCGCCGCGGGTTCCGGCATCGTCCGCACCTTTGCACCTTCAAGGAGCCGTCACTCGCTGACGGCTCCGCGCCGCCCCCGGCGGCGGCGTGCCAAGCTAGCTTCGCTTGAGGCGGCTGCGGCAAGGGCGCCCGATTCGGGCCGGCGGATGCCGTCGGCGCCCGCTTTCGTGTATGGTGCTCGCTCCTTTGGGTTCTCCCGCGGAGCCGCCATGGCCGAGGCCAAATTTCCCAGCTTTGCGACGCTGGCATTGCATGCCGGGCAGCGTCCCGATCCCGCCACCGGCGCGCGCGCCGTGCCGATCTACCAGACGACGAGCTATGTCTTCCGCGACAGCGACCACGCTGCCGCGCTCTTCAACCTCGAAGAGCCCGGCTATATCTACTCGCGCATCGCCAATCCCACCGTCGCGGTGCTTGAGGAGCGCCTGACGGCGCTCGAGGGCGGTGTCGGTGCGGTTTGCACCGCCAGCGGCCAGGCAGCGCTGCATCTCGCCATCGCCACGCTGATGGGGGCGGGCGGCCACATCGTCGCCGCCGCCTCGCTCTATGGCGGCTCGATCAACCTGCTGAAGCTGACGCTGCCGCGCTTCGGCATCACCACCACCTTCGTCGACCCGCGCGACCCCGCCGCCTTCGCCGCGGCGATCCAACCGCAGACGCGTCTGGTCTTCGGCGAGATCCTCGGCAATCCCGGGCTCGAGGTGCTCGATATCGCCGCGGTCGCCGCTGTGGCGCATGACGCGGGCCTGCCGCTTCTGGTCGACGCCACCTTCGCCACGCCCTATCTCTGCCGCCCGATCGAGCATGGCTGCGACATCGTCATGCATTCGGCCACCAAATGGCTGGGCGGCCACGGCGTCGCCATCGGCGGTGCGCTGATCGACGGCGGCCGCTTCGACTGGCATCGCTCGGGCAGGTTTCCGACCTTGAGCGAACCCTATGCCGGCTATCACGGCATCGATTTCGCCGCCGAGTTCGGGCCGCAGGCCTTCGTCATGCGTGCCCGCGCCGAGGGGCTGCGCGATTTCGGCGCCTCGATGAGCCCGGCAAACGCCTTCCACCTGCTCCAGGGGGTCGAGACCTTGCCGCTGCGCATGGCGCAGCACATGGCCAATACCCGCCGCGTGCTCGATTTCCTGACCGCCTCCGACGCGGTCGCCTGGGTGCTCCACCCGGACCTGCCGAGCCATCGCGACCATGCGCTCGCCCGCCGGCTGCTGCCGCGGGGCGCCGGCTCGGTCGCGAGCTTCGGCGTCAAGGGCGGCCGCGACGCCGGCAAGCGCTTCATCGACAGCCTGCAGCTCGTCTCCCATCTCGCCAATGTCGGCGACGCGAAGACCCTGGTGATCCATCCCGCGAGCACGACGCACCAGCAGCTCGACGCCGCGGCGCTCGCCGCCGCCGGGATCGGCGAGGACATGGTGCGGCTCTCCGTCGGATTGGAGGATGCCGCCGACATCATCGACGACCTCGCTCAGGCGCTGCGCTCGGCGCAGCGCTCGGCGCAGCGCTCGCCGCTGCGTCCGGCGGCGGAATAGAGGGCGCGATGGAATTCCTCCTCGACGGCAGGCGCGTCTATGCCGGCACCGGCGGTCGCGGCTACGATCCGGCCGTGCCCACGGTCGTGCTGCTGCACGGTGCCGGCATGGACCACACCATCTTCGCGGCGCAGGCGCGCGCGCTGGCGCATCACGGGCGCAACGTGCTGGCGCTCGACTTCCCCGGCCACGGCCGCAGCGACGGGCCGCCGCACGAGGGCATCACCGCGCTCGCCGACTGGGTGCTCGCCGCCGCTGCCGCTGCCGGTGCCGAGCGCTTCCGCGTCGCCGGCCACAGCATGGGCGCGCTCGTCGCGCTCGAGACCGCGGCGCGTGGCGGCTCGCGAGTCGAAGCGCTGGCGCTGATCGGCTTCGCGCCGGAGATGCACGTCCATCCCGACCTGCTCGCCGCTGCGCGTGCCGGAGATCACGCGGCGGTCGAGCTGATGACCGGCTGGAGCTTCGCCGCGCAAGGCCGCCTCGGCGGGGCCAGGACGCCGGGCCTGTTTCTCCCGGGCAGTGCGCTCCGCCTGCTGGAACGGGCGGATGGGCGCAGCCTGGCCATCGACCTCGCGGCCTGCGACGCCTATCGCGGCGCCGCCGACTCGGCGGGGAAAATCCGCTGTCCGGTGCTGTTGCTGCTCGGCGGCGCCGACCGCATGACCCCGCCGTCGCGCGCCCGGAGCTTCGCCCCGGGCTTCGCCGATGCCCGGGTCGTCGTGCTGCCGGAGGCGGGGCACCTGCTGACGATCGAGGAGCCGGCGGCGACGCTCGCCGCGCTGCGGACGGTGCTGTGATGGCGACCGCGGCGACCGACCGGCGGAGCGACTACCCGCACTTCCTGGCGATCACCACGCGCTGGATGGACAACGATCTCTACGGCCACGTCAACAACGTCGTCTACTATTCCTTCTTCGACACCGTCATCAACGAATACCTGATTCGCAAGGGCGATCTCGACATTCAGCAGGGGCCGGTGATCGGGCTGGCGGTGGAGACGATGTGCCGCTTCCACCGGGCGTTGGCCTATCCCGAGCCGGTCGAGGCCGGGCTGCGCGTCGGCACGCTCGGTCGCTCCAGCGTGCGCTACGAGATCGGCCTGTTCAGCCCCGGCGTGGCGGAGCCTGCCGCTACCGGCCACTTCGTCCATGTCTTCGTCGAGCGCGCTTCCCGCCGGCCGGCGACGATCCCCGCGACAATTCGCGCCGCTCTGACGCTGCTCATGCCACCGGAAAAACACACCGCCGGTTGACGCGACTCACGAGATAGGCGACTCTCCGTCAGTCCCTTTTGCGAAGGGAGCGGGCCGACGTTGCGTAAAGTGTGGGGGACCCTTCTGTCCGGGCCGGTACTGTCGGCGGTCTGGCTCGTCATTTGCGCCATTTACATCCAAACGCAGGTCGGCTGGGACGTACTGGCCTCGATGCTGCCCAACGAGATCGCCGTGACGGTGCTCGGCGTCGCCATGCCGCTCGCCTTCATCTGGGTGGTCAGCAGCTTCCGCCGGCGCGCCGGCGCGCTTGCCGACGCGGCGGCGCGGCTTGCCGCGCAGGTCGACGCGCTCACCTCCCCGTCCGAAGGCGCCGAGGCGCGGGCGCGCAGCGCCGGCGAGATGCTGCGCCGTCAGGCGGAGGAACTGGCCGAGACGGTGGGCGGTGCGGCCCAGCGGCTCGAGCAGACGGCGAGCGGCCTTGGCGCGCGGATGGGCGATATCGCGACGACGGTGAGCGGCGCCGCCGAGCGCGCCGAGCGCAGCCGCGGCGGGCTCGAGGCGACCGCCGGCACGATCGAACGCTTGGCGGCGACGATCGGCAGCCACGCCGCCCAGATCGAGAAATCCGCCGGCCGCGATCTGGCTGCCGCGACCGAGCGTCTGGCCGGCCAGGTGGCGGTGGTCGAGACCGTGGTCGAGCGCGCCTTCAGCGCCAGCGGCGACCGTATCGCGGGCCGCGCCGGCGAGCTGCAGGCGAGTCTCGTCGATGCCTTCGAGCGGGCTGCCGACCGCACCGGCGAGGAACTCGGCCGCGTCGGCGACCGGCTGCTGCGCGAAGCCGGCGCCGCGGCCGACCGCGTTGCCGCCGAGATCGGCGCCTTCGAAGCGATGGTGGCGCGCAGCACCGGCGCGGCGAGCGAACGGATGGCCGAGCAGAGCGGCGCCATCGAGCAGTTGCTGGGCCAGGTCTCGGCGCGGCTCGAGGCCTCGGCGACCCAGATCGGCGGCGCGGCGCGGCGCCGAGGCGCTGCACGCCGAGACCGAGGCGCTGCTCGTCGCGTCGGACAAGGCAGCGGCGCAGGCCGAGGTGCTTGCCACCACCTTCCGCAACTACGCTGCCGATCTCACCCGCCACACCGAGCAGAGCGCGAGCCAGGCGGAGCTGCTCGGCAGCACGTTCGCGCGCCAGGCCCAGGCGCTGCGCAATGCCGCCGCCGAGGCGCTGGTGCGCGTCAAGGACGGCGGCGAGGCCTTCGGCGGCAATGCGGAGCACCTCGCCGCCGCGGCGCGCAGCGCCAGCGCCCGGGTCGAGGAGGTGGGCGAGGCGCTGCGCCAGCAGGCGCGCGACTTGCTCGCCGCTTCCGAGCAGTCAGCGGTGCGCGTCCAGGCGGTGGGCGAGTCGCTGCGTCAGCGCAGCCAGGACATTTCGGCGGTGGTGCAGGGCACCATCGCCACTGTGCGCCAGGCGGTCGACAGCTTCCGCGAGAGCGGCGAGGCGCTCACCGGATCGGCCGACCAGGCCGCGACCAAGGTGGGCGAGGCCGCCAGCGGCCTGCGCGGCCAGGGCGCCGAACTGCAGGCGATCGCCGATCAGGCGGCGGCGAAGATGCGGCGGGCGGGCGAGAGCTTCGACCAGCAGGCGGACCGCCTTGCCACCGCCACGGCGGAGGCGAGCGCGGCGCTTACCAATGTGGGCGACATGCTGCGCCAGCATCTCGACGGGATGAAGGAAGGCACCGAGACGGCGGTGGCGCAGGTGGGCCAGCTGCACGAGGGGTTCACCCAGCAGCTCGGCCGGCTGAACGCCGTGCGCAACGCGGTCGCTGCGCAGGTCGCCGAGATCCGCAGCGTGCTGCAGCAGCAGACTCAGGAGCTTACGCGCGCCTCCGAAGGGGCGGTGCAGCGCTCGAGTCAGGTGGGCGACGCCTTCCGCGAGCATTCGCGCCTGTTGCGCGACGCCGCCACCGAGGCGAGCACGCAGGCGGAGGCGATGGCGGTGGTGATGCAGCGCCAGGTACGCGATCTTCACACTGTGGCCGACAATCTCTCGGCGCTCACCGCCACGATCAACGAGACGCTGCAGGCAGGCGCCGGCGAGGTGACGCAGGCGACCGACCGCGCCCATGGCAAGATCGGGGAGATCGGCCAGCTTCTCGCCGAGCAGAGCCGCGCGCTCAGCCAGGCCAGCGAGGTGGCGGGGCTGCGGCTCGGACAGAGCGGCGATCTCCTGCGCCAGCGTGGCACCGAAGTTCAGGAGATCGCCGACCGCGCCGCGGCAAAGCTCGGCGAGGTCGGCGATCGCTTCAGCGAGCGCAGCCAGCAGGTGGCCTCGGCCAGCGATACGGCGAGCGGCAAGCTGCGCGATTCCAGCGCCGCCTTCCGCCAGCAGGCGCAGGACCTTGCCGGCGCCGCCGACCGCGTCGCGTCGCGGCTGCAGGATGCGAGCGAGCACCTGAACGAGCGCGCCGCGGCGGTGGCCGGCGCCGGGGATCTCGTCGCCAACCGGCTGCAGGAGCTGGGCGAGGCCGCGCGCAGCCAGGCGACCAACCTCACCGTCGCCTCGGAGGCGGCATCGACCAAGGGCGAGCAGCTGAACGAATCGCTGCGCCGCCAGCTGCGCGATCTCGCCGCCGCGGCCGAGCATACCGGCAGCCAGCTCGGCGAGGTGCGCGGCGCGCTGCGCGAGCAGACGACCGAGCTCAACGCCGCCACCGATAAGGCGGTGGAGCGGCTGCGCGACGTCGCCGACAGCTTCCGCCGCCATTCCGGCGACCTCATCGCCGCCGCCGATCGCGCCGGCGTCAAGGCAAAGGACGCCGCCGTGCTGTTCGAGACGCAGACCGAGAGCCTGCTCAAGGCGGCGAACGAGGCGTCGAGCGAAGCCCAGCGCGTGCGCGAGGCGGCGATCCAGACGCAGCAGGACACCTTCCTCAAGGCCGCCACCTTTATCATCGAGACGCTGCAGTCGATCGCGGTCGACCTCAACCGCGTGCTCGATCAGAGCATCCCGGATGCGGTGTGGAAGCGCTTCCATGCCGGCGACCGCGGCATCTTCACGCGCCAGCTGCTGCAGATGCAGGAGAAGAACGCCGGCTCGCTGATCAAGAAGAAGTTCGAGGAGGATCCCGGCTTCCGCGACTACGTGCTGCGCTATCTCAACCAGTTCGAGAATCTGCTCGCTCAGGCGCGCGAATGCGACCACATGGACGTGCTCGGCGCCACCTTCGTCACCGCCGATGTCGGCAAGCTCTACCTCATCCTCTCCAATGCCGTAGGCCGGCTGAAGCACTGAGGGTGCCGCGGCGCCTGCGTAGCAGGCGCGAGAGCCGCTGCCCCCCAAGTGCCATCCGGGCACGCGAACCCCCGCGAGCGCGGGCGCTCGCGGGGGGGGGCGACGACTCGGTCGGAGTTCAGGCCGCTTTCTGGTCGATGACCCGGGCACCGCCGCCCTTGGCGATCTCGACCTTGCGCGGCTTCATCGCCTCGGGGATCTCGCGGACGAGGTCGACATGCAGCAGGCCGTTGTCGAGGCTGGCGCCGGCGACCTTGATGTGATCGGCGAGCTGGAAGCGGCGTTCGAAGGCGCGCCGGGCGATGCCGCGATAGAGGTACTGTCGGTCCTCCTCCTCGGCCTTCGACTTGCCGGTGACCAGCAGCGCGTTTTCCTGCACCGTGATGTCGAGCTCGTCGGCAGCGAAGCCGGCCACCGCCATGGTCAGGCGGTAGGCGTTCTCGCCGGTGCTCTCGATATTGTAGGGCGGGTATCCGTTGCCGCTGTCGACCCGCGTCGCCGCGTCGGCGAGCCGCATCAGGCGGTCGAAGCCGATGCTGGAACGGAACAGGGGAGAGAGATCGAAGCTGTCCATGACCATATCCTCCGATGAGCAACATGGGGTTCCGCTCGGGCCCGCCGGAATGGCCGGACCCGGAAACGGATCGGACCCGCAAGGCGGCGTCCGACGCTATCGAGATAGGTATGGGGCTCGCCGGTTCAAGAGGGCCCGAACAGGGTTAACGGCGGGTGCGGGCGCCGCCCTGGCCTAGCCGCGTCCGGGATGGTAGAGACCGCGCGGCAAGGCTAGAGTTATCGACGTGACGGCGACCACCTTCTTCAGCAAGACCTACAACGAGGCGATGGACCTTCTGGTCGAGGCGCGCGACTACTTGGCGCATCGCGAGCCGATCGACCGGCAGGCCCTGATGCCGCTGCAGCGCCTGCATTTCTGCTGCGAGACGATGCGGCTTACGGCGCGGCTGACGCAGATGATGGCCTGGCTGCTGGCGCAGCGCGCGGTCTTCGCCGGGGAGATCAGCCAGCAAGACGCGCTCGCCGAGCATGGCGCCCTGGCCGAGGTCGAGATTTGCATGGGCAGCGAGGCCGAGGCGGCGATGCCGCAACGGCTTGCCAGCCTGCTCGACCGCAGCCGCCGGCTCTATCTGCGCGTCGCCCGCCTCGACGAGATGGCGCGCCGTCAGATCGCCTGACCCGCGCCGGGACGATCGCGGGACCGCTCAGCTACTTCTTGACGCCGATGCCGCCGAAGCGCTTGTTGAAGCGCGCGAGCTGGCCGCCGCTGTCGAGCAGCCGTTGCTGACCGCCGGTCCAGGCCGGGTGCGACTTCGAATCGATTTCCAGGCGCAGCGTGTCGCCGGGCTTGCCGTAGGTCGAGCGCGTCTTGTAGCTCGTCCCGTCGGTCATCACGACCGTGATCTCGTGATAGTCCGGATGAATACTGTCTTTCATCGCTCCGCTCCGAAAAAAGCTGCGGCTTTATAGCGGAGCGAATCGCGCGGCGCAACTGCGCGACCCTCGTCGATTCGCCGGGGAAACGCCGAGAAAACGCGCGCGAAAACCGCGTCGCGACTCCGTTTTCGCGCGTTTTGACGCGAAAAGCCGCTCGCCGGCCCGGTTTTTTCGCAATTCCATTCGACTTTCGGTTGCGACTTACATAGAATCTCCGGTGTTTCGTCGGCACAGGGGGTTTGATCTCATGAAAGCAAGAGGTACACGTGCCAAGGCTGCCGCCTCGAAGGGCGCGGCCAAGAAGGCGCCGAAGCGGAAGAAAGCCGTGAAGCGCAAGACGGCAAAGAAGAAGAAGTAGTTCGGTCTCGCCGCCGCGACGCTCCCCCACGGAGCGTCGCGGCGGCGACATCCGAGAGGTAAAGCGAAGCCGCGGAGTTCTGCTCCGCGGCTTCGTGCTTTTCAGCGCTCCGTCAGCTTGAGTTCGATACGCCGGTTGCGGCGGAAGGCGCCCTCGTCATTGCCGGTATCGAGCGGCTGGAACTCCCCGAATCCGGCGGCAACCAGGCGGTTGGCGGGGATTCCCTGGTCGATGAAGAAGCGCACCACCGAGATCGCCCGCGCCGTCGACAGCTCCCAGTTGGAGGGGAATTGCGGCGTGTTGATCGGCCGCTTGTCGGTGTGGCCGTCGACCCGCAGCACCCAGTTGATCTCCGGCGGAATCTTGGCCGATATCTCCTTGAGCGCCTGAGCCACCGGCAGCAGGCGCTGCTTGGCGTCGTCGGAGAGCGAGGCGCTGCCCAGCGGGAACAGCACCTCCGACTGGAAGACGAAACGGTCGCCGACGATGCGGATGTCCGGCCGGTCGCCCAGCACCTCGCGCAGCCGCCCGAAGAACTCCGAGCGGTAGCGCGCCAGCTCCTCGACCTTGCTGGCGAGCGCGGCGTTGAGGCGCTTGCCGAGCTCGGCTATCTGCACCTGCTGGTCCTTGCTCTTGGTTTCCGAGGCGTCCAGCGCCGCGGCGATCTGCTGCAGCTGCTGGCGCAGCGCGAGGAGCTGCTGATTGAGCTGGTCGATGGTGGTCTGTGCCGTGGCCAGCTTGGCGTCGCGCTCGGCCACCTGCTGCTGCGCCGCACCCAGCCGGGCCTGGAGATCGGCCGAGCTGTCGCGCGTGGCGGCGGTGGCGTCGTCGGCCCGGTTGCTGAGCTCGGCGACGCGGTCGGTCAGCGCGTCGCGCTCGGCATTGACCGATTGCAGCTGGCTCGACAGCTGCGCCACGGTCTTGCGGAGGTCGGCGTTGGCGTTCTCGTCGAGCGCCAGCATGTCCGAGAGCTGCTGGATCTTCAGTCGGAGGTCGTGGACCTCGGCGTCGCGGCCGGTAAGCGCGTCGCTCAGGTAGAACTGGCCGGCGGTGAACACCAACAGCACGAAGACGATGACCATGACCAGCTGCGACAGGGCGTCGACGAAGCCCGGCCAGATGTCGATGCTGGGACGGCGCTGGCGGCGCGAGGGAATCGCCATTGAAGGCTCCTAGGAGCGCTCCGGCTCCTCGGCCAGAGCGGCGATGGTGCGGGCGAGCAGCCGGATCTCGCTGCGGATCTCCTGCGTCGCCTCGCCGCGGCCTTGCGCCACGTCCTCGGCGAGCCGCGCCAGGTAGATCTCTATGTTGCGCAGGTGCCCGCGCGTCTCGTCGTGGCCGAGCGGACCGGAGGCGGTGGCGTCGGCCAGGCGCTGCAGCACCGGCTTCAGCTCCACTTGCCCCTCGGCGAGCCGCAGCAGCAGCGTCTGCTCGGTGCGCATCTGGTCGGTCAGCGTCGCCAGCCGCTCGGTCAGCGCCTGAAGATTGGTGTTGGCGGAGATGCGGCTCTCTTCGCCGCGCCCCATGATGCGTTGGAGATTGTCGAGGCTGTCGGCGGTCTGCTCAAGCAGCGCCTGGATGAAGGCCGGGACCGAAGCGTCGCCGGCATCGCTCGCCGGTCCGCCGCCGGACAGCCGCGTGTAGCCGGAGAGATACTCCTCGAGATCGTGATAGAAGCGGTTCTGCGCCAGCCCGGCCTGAAGATCGAGGAAGCCCAGCACCAGCGACCCCGCCAGCCCGAACAGCGAGGCGCTGAAAGCGGTGCTCATGCCGCCCAGCGGCGACTGGAGCCCGTTCTTGAGGTCGTTGAAGGCGCGCAGGGGATCGCTGGCGCCGGCCGACAGCGTGCCGATCACGCCGCCCACCGACTGCACCGTCTCGAGCAGGCCGTAGAAGGTGCCGAGCAGGCCGAGGAACACGAGCAGGCCGATCAGGTAGCGCGAGGTCTCGCGGGTTTCATCGAGCCGCGTGCCGATGCCGTCGAGCAGCGTGCGCATGGATACGGCCGACAGGCTGACGCGCGCGCCGCGGCGGTCGGCCAGCATCGTCGCCATCGGCGCCAGCAGCCGCGGCTGCTGCTCGCCGGAGCCGGTCGCCTGGTTGCGGCGAAAGCGCTCGAGCCAGGCGACCTCGGGATTGAGCAGCATTACCTGGCGGAAGATGTAGAGGATGCCGGCGAGGAGGATGAACAGGATGACGCCGTTGACCGCGGGGTTGCCCATGAAGAAGCGGTAGAGCGCAGGCGACAGCGCCGCCGCGATGGCGGAAACCATGGCAACGAAGACGGCCATCCGGGTGAGATAGCGCTGCGGGCGGGTCACGGGGTTCGTCCTCTGCCGATGGAACGTGCGGGCTCAGTGTTCGAGCAAGACGATGTCGACGCGATCCGGCGGATCATCGCCTTCGTTGTGGTTGCCGAGCGCGCGCACATCCATGCGCGTATTGGCGACGCCGTGCTCCATCAGATAGCTGCGCACCGCCAGCGCGCGCTGCAACGAGACGCGCCGCGCCTGGTTCGCCTGATCGGCGGTGCCGCTGGCATAGGCGACGAGCTGCAGGCGCAGATGCGCGTCGCCGGCAAGCCGCTGGGCCATCGCGTCAAGCACGCCTTTGGCGCCATCGGGCAGGTCGGCGCCGGCGCCGCTGAACAGGATGCGCGGGGGCTGGCCCGCGGCGGCCACGGCGGCAGGCGCTGCGGCCGGAGTGGGCTTGACCGGCGCCGCCGGCGGCAGGCTGGGCGGCGCATTCATCGCCGTCACCGCCGCCGCCGGGGTCGGCGGCGCCATCGGCGCCGGACTCGGTGGCGCCACGGTGGGCATGGTCGGCGCCGCCGCAGTCTGCTTGGCCGGTGCTGCAACGGGTGGCGAACCCGCCGCCGCGGCGGGGGCGGAGTTCGCGGATGCGGCAGAGGCCGGACTCGTCGGCGCGGTGGCGGTCGTCGGTGGCGGCGTCGCGGCCGGAACCGCCGCTTGCGGGGCCGCAGGTGGGCTCGGCGGTGGCTCGGCGAGGGGCGTCGCGGCGACGCTCTCGCGCGGTGCCGCGGCCGCGGTCGTTGCCGCCGGCTGGGCGGCGACGGCTTTCGTCTCGCTTTTGGGCGCCGCCTTGGCCAGCGCCTGCTTTTTTTCCGCCTTGGGCCGGTGGAGGATGATGCCCCCGGTCCGGGTCCGCCGTGCCGGCCGCGCTGCCGTCCTGGCGCCTGGCGGTGTCCGGCCGCGCAGCAGGTCCGGCAGGGTCGGCTCCGGACCCAGTGAATCGAGAACGCTGAGATCGACCGTCACCGCCGGCCGCGGGACGGTGCCGACGACGGTCTGAGCCCCGGCCGGGAGCGCGGCGAGGGCAAGTAGAACCAGGGCTGAAACGAAGGAAAGCGCGGGAATCGAAAGGCGAAAGGGTGAGCTGGCCATGCCGCCACGGTCCATCAATGCTTCGTCGGGCGCGCGATTTGCCGCGTCATGGCCGTAAAATACCGCAATCGGGGCTGTCGCCGCCACACTCAGTTTGCCGACGGCTCCTGCAGCGCCTTCTTGAGCAGCAGCACCAGCGCCGGGTGCAGGTGGTCGTTGGCGGCGATGACGTCGCCGCTCGCCAGCATGCCCTGGCCGCCGGAGGGATCGCTGATATAGCCGCCGGCCTCGCGGACGATCAGGATGCCGGCGGCGATGTCCCACGGCTTGAGGCCGAATTCCCAGAAGCCTTCGAAGCGGCCCGCCGCGACATAGGCGAGGTCGAGCGATGCGACCCCCAGCCGGCGGACGCCGCTGGTCGCCGCCATCACCGCGTTGAGCGTGGCGAGATAGCGCGCATGGTCGCCGCGGCCGAGGAACGGAATGCCGGTGCCGATCAGCGCTTCCGCGAGGTGGCGGCGCGCCGAGACGCGCAGCCGCCGGTCGTTGTGAAAGGCGCCGGCGCCCTTCTCGGCCCAGAACATCTCGTCGCGCACCGGTTCGTAGATCACCCCGGCGATGATCTCGCCGTCGCGCTCCAGCCCGATCGAGATGGCGAAATGCGGGACGCCGTGCAGGAAGTTGGTGGTGCCGTCGAGCGGGTCGACGATCCACCGATGATGCCGGTCGCTGCCCGCCTCGCTGCCGCTCTCCTCCATCAGGAAGCCATAGCCCGGCCGCGCCTTGCCGAGCTCGGCGCGCAGCAGCTTTTCGGCCTTGATGTCGGCGGCGCTGACGAAGTCGCCGGGCCCCTTGACCGAGACCTGGAGCTGTTCGACCTCGCCGAAATCGCGGATCAGGCCGCGTGCCGCCTTGCGGGCGGCGGCGGCCATTACATTGATGGTGGCCGAGCGCGGCGGCAAAAATCAATCCTTCGCGCGTTCGAGATAGCTGCCATCGGCGGTGTTGACGACGATCCTGGTGCCGGCGGCGACATGCGGCGGGATCATCACCCGCCGGCCGTTCTCGAGCTTGCCCGATTTGTAGGAGGAGGAGGCGGTCTGTCCCTTCACCACCGGATCGGCCTCGACCACGGTCATCACCACGCTCTGCGGCAGGGTGACGGCGAGCGGCGACCCTTCATGAAGCTGGATGGTGCAGAGCATGCCTTCCTGCAGGAAATCGGCGGGCTCGCCGATCATCTCCTTGTTGACGGTGAGCTGCTCATAGGTCTCGTTGTCCATGAAGGTCGCGAGCTCGCCGTCGATAAAAAGGAATTGCATCTCCTTCTCGTCGAGCTGCGCCCGCTCTACCGTCTCCTGGGTGCGGAAGCGCTCGTTGAGCTTGGAGCCGCCGCGGAGGTCGCGCATCTCGACCTGGGCGAAGGAACCGCCCTTGCCGGGCTGCACCAGTTCGCGCCGCAGCACCAGCCAGAGCTTGCCCTGATGCTCCAGGACATTGCCCGGCTTGATATCGATGGCACTGATCTTCATGGCGCTCGCCCTCGTTGGCGCTACGGTTAAGACGGAATTGCGATCGGTGCCGCTTCCTAGCAGCTTGCCTCGTCCAAAGGAAGGGGCGGCGCGGCTTCGACTGTCATCGGGCCCGGGATATGCTGGGGCAGCAAGGGAGGCGAGGCGATGCGCGGATGGGGTGGATATGCGGTGGGCGCGGCGCTGCTCGGCGCTGCCGGTCCGGTCTACGCCCAGCAGGCGCCGGCGCGGCCGACGACGCCGATCGAGCATCTCATCGTGGTGGTCGGCGAGAATCTCAGCTTCGACCATCTCTTCGCCACCTTCCGCCCGCCGGCCGGGCAGAGCGTCGCGAACCTGCTCGCCAAGGGCATCGTCCGCGAGGACGGCAGCCCCGGCCCTCAGGCGGCGCTCGCCGTCCAGCACCTCGCCGCGCCGCGCGGGCGCTATGAGGTGACGCCGCCGATCGGCGGCAGTTTTGCGGCCTTGCCGCAGCCCGGCACCACCTATGCCCGCGGCCTGCCGAAGGAAACCGTCGATCGGCGCTTTCCGACGGCGATGCCGAACGCGCCGTTCCAGATCACGCGCCATGCCGATTACCTGGCCTTTGTCGGCGATCCCGTGCACCGCTTCTTCCAGATGTGGCAGCAAGTCGACGGCGGGCGCCAGGATCTCTTCGTCTGGGTCGATCTGACCTCGGGCGAGGGTGCCGGCCAGCGGCACGCCGATCCCGGCCTGAGCACCAACCAGGGCGCCGTTGCCATGGGCTTCTATAATATGGCAGCGGGCGACGCGCCCTATCTGCGCGAGCTTGCCCGGCGCTACGCGCTCGCCGACAACTACCATCAACCGATCATGGGGGGCACCGGCGCCAATTACTTCGCGCTCGCCACCGGCTATGTCGCGTCATATTTGGCCGACGGCCGACCGACGTCGCCGCCCGCCACTCAGATCGAAAACCCCGAGCCGCGTCCCGGCACGCCAAACTGGTATACCCAGTCCGGCTACGCCAGCGGCTCCTATACCGCCTGCGCCGACCCGCGCCAGCCGGGGGTCAAGGCGATCGGCGACTATCTCGCGGCGCTCCCCTACAGGTCCTTCAACGACGGCAACTGCCTGCCCGGACACTACTACCTCGTCAACAACTACCATCCGGGTTATGCGCCGGACGGCACGCCGAAGCCGCTCGGACCCGGCGAGTTCACCCTGCCGCCGCAGCGGCAGAAGACCATCGCCGAGGCACTCTCGGCGAGCGGCGTGTCGTGGAAATGGTACAGCGGCGGCCGCACGGAGGACGGCATCGATGCCGACCAGTATTGCGACATCTGCGACGCGCTGACCCATTCGACCGCGGTGATGACCGGGCCACTGCGGCGCAACCTCGTTGGCCTCGGAGCGCTCGATCGCGACATCGCCGGCGGCACCTTGCCCGCGGTCTCCTTCGTCGTGCCGCCCAACAGCGAGTCCGGCCATCCTGCCTATTCCACCGTGCCGCTCTATGAAAGCTTCCTGCGCCGACTGATCGGGAAGGTGCAGGCCGATCCCGCGCTCTGGGCGAAGACGGCGATCCTGGTCACCACCGACGAAGGCGGCGGCTATTACGACAGCGGCTATATCCAGATCCTCGATTTCTTCGGCGACGGCACGCGCATCGCCATGATCGCCGTCTCGCCCTTCGCCAAGAAAGGCCATGTCGAGCACACTTACTACGATCATGTCTCGATCCTGAAATTCATCGAGCGGAATTGGCGGATGAGCCCGCTGTCGCCGCAGAGCCGCGACAATCTGCCGAATCCAGTGATGTCCGCCGCCGACCCCTACGTGCCGCAGAACCGCCCCGCCATCGGCGATCTGATGGAGCTGTTCCAGTTCTGAGCCATGATGAAGAGGTCGGGTCCATGAACGCGCGACATAGTCAGCTCACCACGGAGGCTCCGTGGCTGCTCGTTCTTACGGGATGCGCGGCATGACGCGGGACGCGTGGTGGCAGCCCGAACGCTTCGCGCAAAAGCGCGCCAGGCTCGAGACGCGCTCGCGCATCCTGGCCGCCATCCGGGAATTCTTCGCCGCGCGCGGCTTCGCCGAGGTCGACACGCCGGCGCTGCAGGTGAGCCCGGGGCTCGAGCCGCATCTCCAGGCCTTCGCCACGACGCTGCACGAACCCGGCGAAGGCTCGCGTCCGCGCTATCTGCAGACCTCGCCCGAATTCGCCATGAAGAAGCTGCTGGTGGCGGGCGTGCCGCTGCTCTTCCAACTCGCCCACTGCTTCCGCGACGCCGAGCGCTCGCGCACCCATCATCCCGAATTCACCATGCTGGAATGGTATCGCGCCGGCGCCGGCTACCGCCACCTCATGCAGGATTGCGAGGCGCTGCTCGCCACCGTCCTCGCCGTTTCCGGCGCCGCACAGTTCGTCTGGCAGGGGCGCAGCGCCGATCCCGGCGCGCGCTGGAGCTACCTCACCGTCGCCGACGCGTTCCAGGGCTTCTGCGGCATCGACCTGCTCGCCACCGCGCCCGATCCCGAGGCGCCGAGCCTCGCACTCCTCGCCGATGCCGCTCGCCCGCTCGCCATCGCGCCGCATCCGGGCGACACCTGGGAGGATCTTTTCTTCCGCCT
Source organism: Rhodospirillales bacterium (assembly GCA_027315365.1). Classification (GTDB taxonomy): domain Bacteria; phylum Pseudomonadota; class Alphaproteobacteria; order ATCC43930; family CGMCC-115725; genus DAHUYF01. The sequence goes on from DAHUYF010000038.1 coordinate 50,199, forward strand.
CTTCCTCGAGTGCATCGAGCCGCATCTCGGCATTGGCGCGCCCACCATCCTCTACGATTATCCGGTCTCGATGGCGGCACTGGCGCGGGTCAAGCCGGACGATGCGCGGCTCGCCGAACGCTTCGAGCTCTATGTCTGCGGCCTAGAACTCGCCAACGCTTTCGGCGAACTCACCGACGCCGCCGCCCAGCGCCGCCGCTTCCTGGCCGAGCAGGAGGCGAAGCGCCGGCGCTATGGCGAAGCCTATCCGATCGACGAGGATTTCCTGGCCGCACTCGCCCACGGCATGCCCGAGAGCGCCGGCATCGCGCTCGGCGTCGATCGCATGGTGATGCTGGCGACCGGCGCCGAGGCGATCGACGACGTGCTCTGGGTGCCGGTGGGCTGAGGCCGAGATCGGGACCCGCGTCTCAGCCTTCGCCCGCCTCCTCCTCCGCGGCGGCGATGGCCGCGAGGAAATCCTTCACCGCCCGGCCCGGCCCTTCCGGGTGGTTCCAGACGGCGGCGATGACGGCGAGGAAATCGGCGCCGGCGGCGACCAGCGGCGCGCAATTCTGCGGCGTGATGCCGCCGATGGCGACCGACGGCACGGTCATGATCTCGCTCCACCAGTGCAGGACCTCGGGATCGGCGCGCTGCGGGGCGTCCTTGGTGCCGCTGGGGAAGAAGGCGCCGAAGGCGACGTAATCGGCGCCGGCCTCGGCGGCCTCGAGCGCCAGGTGGCGGCTCTGGTGGCAGGTGACGCCGACGATGCGGTCGGGGCCCAGCAGGCGGCGCGCCTCGGCGTAGGAGGCGTCCTGCTGGCCGACATGGACGCCGTCGCATTCGGCGGCGAGTGCCAGATCCGGCCGGTCGTTCATCAGGAAAGCGACGCCGCGCTGCTGCGCCACCGGCCGCAGCGCCTCGGCGGTGCGGCGGATGGCGTCGTCATCGGCCCCCTTGAGGCGCAGCTGCACGCAGGCGACGTCGCCGGCATCCAGCGCCTCGGCCAGCGCGTCGGCGAACCTGTCCAGCACCAGCTCCGGCGGGGTGATGAGATAGAGCCGGGTGGTCACCGCGGGCGCCTGCCCGGGCGTGCTCAGGCTTCGCCCTTGTAGATGCGGATGATGCTGTCCAGCAGCTTCAGCGCCTGCTCGCGCGGCCGCTGGAAGGTGTTGCGGCCGATGATCGAGCCGTTGCCGCCGCCGTCGCGGATGGCACGCACCTCGTTCAGCAAGCCGTCGACATCCTTGGCCTCGCCGCCGGAGAACACGACGATGCGCCGTCCGTTGAAGCAGGATTGCACGACGTGGCGGAAGCGCGCGGCGGGCGAAGCGATATCGATCTTCTGCTGCTCGTAGACCTTCTTCGCCGCATCGAGCTCGAGATGCTCGGTGGGCGGCTTCACCTTGATGATATGCGCGCCCAGCAGCGCCGCCATATGCGCGGCATAGGCGCAGATGTCCATCGCGGTCTCGCCCTGCTTGGAGAGCGAGCCGCCGCGCGGATAGGACCAGATCACCACGGCGAGTCCATGCGCCTTCGCTTCGCGTCCCATCTCGGCGATCTCTTCCATCATGTCATAGGCGGCGTCCGAGCCGGGATAGATGGTGAAGCCGATGGCGGCGCAGCCCAGCCGCAGCGCGTCGCGCACGCTTGCGGTCACTGCTTGCGACGGACCCTCCTTGGCGCGCGCCAGCGAGTTGGCGGAGTTGACCTTGAGGATGGTCGGGATGGCGCCGGCAAAAGTTGCAGCGCCGGCCTCGATGAAGCCCAGCGGCGCGGCATAGGACGAGAGCCCGGCATCGATCGCGAGCCGGAAATGGTAATGCGGGTCGTAGGCCGGCGGATTGGGGGCGAAGCTGCGCGCGGGGCCATGCTCGAAGCCCTGATCCACCGGCAGGATGACGAGCTTGCCGGTGCCGCCGAGCCTGCCGTGCATCAGGATGCGGGCGAGGTTGGCCTTGGTGCCGGGATTGTCGCTCTCGTAGCAGTCGAGGATTTTCTTGACGGGTTCGCTGACCATCATGTCGGTGCGGCTCCTCGGGCGCGGCTGGGATTGGAGGCGGGTATAGCAGAAGGCCGCAGGCGCGGCAAAGCGCGCCATCGCTGCCGCTGCCGCCGGTTTCGCGCCGCGGGAAACGCGTCAGCCGGCGGATTCGTTCCCGGCGAGAAAGGCGCGCGCGGCCGCTTCGGGGTCGCGTGCCGCCAGCAGATCGAGCGCCGGCTCGGCGCTGGCGCCCTCGACCGCGGCGCCCTGCGCCGCGGCGATCTCGGCGAGGCGCCGGCGCGTCTCCTGGGGGCCGGTGAAGCGCACCCGTTCCAGCCCGGCGCGCAACGCCGCCAGCGTCGTGCCGGCCTCGTCGGCGCAATCCAGCACCGCCGCCGCCTCGGCCGCGGGATGCGCGCGGCGCGCTTCGTCCACGAGGGCCTTGAACCACAGCGGCCCGGCATAGGCGCCGGCGCCGGCGGCGCTTTCGATCGTCACGCTCACGCGCAGCGCCGCCGCCGCCTTGAGCGCCGCGCGCGCCTGCTCGAGCGAATGCACGATGATGCGCCGGCTCACCCCAGCGCGCCGACCAGTGCCGCGGCCTCGACCATGCGGTTGGAGAAGCCCCACTCGTTGTCGTACCACGCCAGAATGCGGCAGAAGCGCTTGTCCAGCACCACGGTCTGGGTGAGATCGAAGATGGCGCTGTGCGGGTCGTGGACGAAATCGACCGACACCGTCTCGTCCCGGTTGACCGCGAGGATGCCCTTGAAGCGGCTCGAGCGCGACGCCGTCACCATCAACTCGTTGATCTCCTCGGCGGTGGTGTCGCGTCCGGCGTCGAAGGCGAGGTCGACCACCGAGACGTCGGCGGTCGGCACGCGGATCGAGGTGCCGTCGAGCTTGCCCTTGAGCGCCGGCATGACCAGGCCCATGGCGCGCGCCGCGCCGGTCGAGGTCGGGATCATCGACAGCGCCGCCGCCCGCGCGCGCCGCAGATCCTTGTGCAGCGTGTCGACGGTGTTCTGGTCGCCGGTGTAGGAATGGATCGTCGTCATGTAGCCGCGTTCGATGCCGACCGCCTGGTTCAGCACGTAGGCGACCGGCGCCAGGCAGTTGGTGGTGCAGGAGCCGTTCGAGATCACCCGGTGCTCGCGCTTGATCTGGTCGCTGTTCACCCCCATCACCAGCGTGAAGTCGACGCCGTCGGCCGGCGCCGAGACGATGACGCGGCCGGCGCCCGCATCGAGATGCCTGGCCGCCGCCTCGCGCTTGGTGAAGAGGCCGGTGCATTCGAGCGCGACGTCGAGCTTGAGATCCTTCCACGGCAGCTTGCCCGGATCGCGCTCGGCCAGCACGCGCACCTTGCCGCGGCCGGCATCAATGAAGTCCGGTCCGGTCGTGACCTCGCCGCGGAAGCGGCCGTGGACGCTGTCGTATTTCAGGAGATGCGCGTTCGCCTCGACCGAGCCGAGATCATTGATCGCCACCACCTGCACGTCCTCGCCGCGCTCCTGAATCGCGCGGAAGACCAATCGACCGATGCGCCCGAATCCGTTGATGCCAACTCGAATCGCCATGCCGTCCTCCACCCCCTGGCCGTCCCGGTGAACATCTGCCGACGTCGCTCGATCCCTCCTTGTCCGGAAGGAGGGCGGATCGCGAGAGCCTACAGGCGCCGCAGTGCCGCCTCCGCCACCCTCTCGGCGGTGATGCCGAAATGGCGGTAGAGCTCTTCCGCCGGCGCCGAGGCGCCGAAGCCGGTCATGCCGATGACCGTACCATCGGCGCCGACATAGCGCTCCCAGCCGAAGGGCGAGGCCGCCTCGACCGCGATGCGCGGCGCGCGGCCCAGCACTTCGGCACGGTAGCCCGGCGTCTCGGCGTCGAAGAGCGCCCAGCACGGCAGCGACACCACCGCCGCGGCGACGCCGCGTGCCTTGAGCAACTCGCGCGCCGCCAGCGCCAGCGCCACTTCCGAGCCGGTGGCGATGAGCGTCGCCTGGCGCGCGCCCTCGGCCTCGGCCAGCACATATCCGCCGCGGGCCGAGCGGTTCTCGCCGGCATCGCGGCGCAGTGCCGGCACGGCCTGCCGCGTCAGCGCCAGCACCGACGGCGCCTGCCGCGTGCGCAGCGCCAGCTCCCAGCATTCCGCGGTTTCCACCGCATCGGCGGGGCGGAACACCTGCAAATTGGGAATGGCGCGCAGGCTGGCGAGATGCTCGACCGGCTGATGCGTCGGGCCGTCCTCGCCAAGCCCGATCGAATCATGGGTCAGGACATAGACGACGCGCAAACCCATCAGCGCCGCCAGCCGGATCGACGGGCGGCAGTAATCGCTGAACACCAGGAAGGTGCCGCCATAGGGGATGATGCCGCCATGGACGGCCATGCCGTTCATCGCCGCCGCCATGCCGTGCTCGCGGATGCCGTAATGCAGGTAGCTGCCGGAGAAATCGCCGGGGGTGACCGGCTTCTGGCTCTTGGCCTTGGTGTTGTTGGAGCCGGTGAGATCGGCCGAGCCGCCGATCAGCTCCGGCAACACCGGTGCCAGCGTGTCGAGCACCGTGCCCGACGCCTGCCGCGTCGCGGTCTTCGGCGCCTCGGCGGCGAATTTGGCGCGGATGCCGGCAATCGCGGCGTCGAATCCCGGCGGCAACGCACCGTCGATGCGCTGCTCGAAGTCGCCGCGAACCGTCGCCGGGGCGGCGTCGAGCCGCTGCCGCCAGGCCGCCGATGCGCCGCCGCCGCGCGCGCCCACCGCGTGCCACCACTCGGCGACGTCGCCGGGGATGACGAAAGGCGGCTCCCGCCAGCCGAGGCGCTCGCGCGCGCCGGCGATCTCGGCGGCGCCCAGCGCCGAGCCATGGGCGGCGGCGGAGCCCGCCTTGCTCGGCGCGCCGAAGGCGATCACCGTGCGGCAGGCGATGAGCGAGGGCAGCTCGGTTTCGCGCGCCCGGGCCAGCGCCGCGGCCACCGCCTCGGGGTCGTGGCCGTCGACCGCGACGCTGTCCCAGCCGGCGGCGGCGAAGCGCTGGAGCTGATCCTCGGAGGTGGAAAGCTCGGTGCCGCCGTCGATCGAGATGGCGTTGTCGTCCCACAGCACGATCAGCTTGCCGAGCCGCAGATGACCGGCGAGCGAGATCGCCTCCTGGCTGATGCCTTCCATCAGGCAGCCGTCGCCGGCGACGACATAGGTGTAGTGGTCGACCAGGCCGTCGCCGAAGCGGGCGTTGAGCAGTCGCTCGGCCAGCGCCATGCCGACGGCATTGCCGAGCCCCTGGCCGAGCGGGCCGGTGGTGGTCTCGATGCCGGGGGCGTGGCCGTATTCGGGATGGCCGGCGGCGGGGCTGCCGAGCTGGCGGAAGCGCTTGATCTCGTCGAGGCTCATGCCGGGATAGCCCGTCAGATGCAGCAGGGCGTAGAGCAGCATCGAGCCGTGCCCGGCGGAGAGCACGAAGCGGTCGCGGTCGGGCCAGTCGGGCCGCGCCGGGTCGAATTTGAGGAACCGGCTCCACAGCACGGTCGCGGCATCGGCCATGCCCATGGGCATGCCGGGATGGCCGCACGTCGCCCGTTCCACCGCATCCATGGCGAGAACGCGGATGGCATTTGCCATGCGGCGCAACACGGGGTCGCGCGGTGTCGGCAACGGAGGGGGCGGCGAGGCCGCGGTGTGGGATGAGCTCATGGAACCGCGGGCAACTTGCCGGGCGGGCGGCGTCGCGTCAACCGCGATCACGCGGCGCCA
>DAHUYF010000046.1 GCA_027315365.1 Rhodospirillales bacterium
GCCGCTGGAGCTTCTCCGAGATCGCCGCCGACAGCTTCCGCTGGCGCGGCGAGATATCACTCGACCAGGGCGCCACCTGGCATTGCCACACCGACTTCCGCGCCCGCCGCGCCGGCGCCGGCTGATCGCGACGCGCCGGGACGCGCAAATCCAAGGCGCTGCAAATCCGGCGAATCGCGCAGACCACTGGCGTCCGCCTCTGACCGTGGTTATAAGGGCTGCGCCGCATCGTTCGGTTGGAGCTGACATGCAGCAAGGTGCGACATTCATCGAGCGGCTCATAAGGGCGGGATTGCTCATCGTCGTCCTGGCCATCGCGCTCGCGGCCGCGCCGCAGGCGATAGCGCATGGCTTGGCTCATGCCGAAAGCGGGGCCACTCAAGCCGCGCGCGGGACGACGCTCGGTATCCAGTCGGCAAGTTCGGCCCTTGCCGGCCGAGACGACTCTTGTCCAACGGACTCGGACGACGGGCACGCCGCTCACATCGGCTGCTGCGGCAGCCTCGCATCCTGCAGCGCGGGGTGCGGCGCTGCGCTCGCGCCGGAAGAAGCCCCGCAATTTTTCGCGCCCAAGGTCGAGCTAATCTCATCCTTAGCGCCCCCCTCTCCCGGGATCGGCACGATTCCCGCCGATCCTCCGCCGCGCGCGACGATCTAACCGGCTGCATCTGGATGTCCAGGCGCCGCTGACCCGACCTTCCGGGCGGCGGCACCGGAAGGCGCGTGCTCCAAGCTCCGTGAGCGCTCGCGGCCGCGCCGGACGACATCGCTCGACGAACGCTACCCCCTCAGACGAACCGATCGGAGAGGTGACCGTGATTCTTCTTCGCATTGCCGCAGTCGCGGCGCTTGCCGCCATGTCGACGGCTTCGGCACAGGCCAAGCCCGCCGTATCCCCCCACCAGCAAGGAACCGAAGATGCCGCACACAACGACAGCGGCACCGACGGGATGCCCGGCAAGACCGCCGATACGGATCGCACGGTTCGCATCGAGGCGCGGGATCTCGCGTTTAACGTCAAGCGGGTCCAGGTCCGGGCCGGCGAGACCGTCCGCTTCGTCATTACCAATACCGGCAAGCTGCCGCACGAATTCGTGATCGCAAGCCACGCGGAGCACGTGGAGCACCGCGCCATGATGCAGAAGATGCCCAACATGCAGATGGGCAGCGAGCCGAATGCGGTCACGGTCGATCCCGGGCAGACGAAGGATCTCGTCTGGAAGTTCGGCAGGGAAGCGGATGTCGAATTCGCCTGCGACATCCCGGGCCATTCGGAAGCCGGCATGACCGGCGCCTTCAAAGTGATGCGATAAGCGGGAGCCGGATGATGCGCGCATGGATTCTGGCTACTGCGGCGATCGGGTTCGCCCTTTCCGGCTGCATCGATTCTCGTCCCCTCTCGCTCCCCGCCGACGACCCGGCGAGCCCGCAAGCGGCGGCCGGTTCGATCGACGAGCCGACGGCGATCACCGACTACAAGAGTGCAACCGACCTCGCAAGGCGCGCCGCGGCGGAGGCGAAGGAGCCGCAGAGCGGCATGAGCGACATGCCAGGGATGTCCGGGATGGGAGGCATGGGCGACATGTCGGGCATAGGCGGCATGACCATGCAGAAGGGAGGCGCTCGGCAGGGCGCGGCGCCGCAATGACGGACAAGCGCAAAGGGCTCCTTCCGGCGCTCGCGCTGCTGCTGCTTGGCGGCTGCACCGCCGTGCCCGGAGATGCCGGCTTTGCCGATGTGCGGAGGACCGCCTCGGCGCGGCTTCCGGGAGAGCAGGTCCAGTGGAATCGCGGCACCCCGGACGACAAGAGGGAGACGGACGCAGTCGCCCGGCTTATCGAAAGCCCTCTCGCCGCCGAGAGCGCTGTGCAGATCGCGCTCCTCAACAATCCTCGCCTTCAGGCCGAATACGAGCGGCTCGGCGTGTCGCAGGCCGCCCTCGTCCAGGCGGGGCTGCTCGCAAACCCGGTTTTCTCGACGGACATCCTGGTCGGCGACAGCACGATCAGCCCGGCATTCGGCGTCGTGCAGGATTTTCTCGCGGTGTTTACGCGGTCAGCACGGCAGGCGATCGCGGCCAGCGACTTCGATCGCGTCAAGGACGACATGGTGAACAAGGTGCTCGACCTCGCGGCAGATGTCCGATCGGCCTATTACACGGCCGTCGCGGACGAGCAGGAAGCGGACCTGTTCGGTCAGGCCGTCGCGACGCTGGAAGTGGCTGCCGACACGGCGGAGCGCCAGTCGATGGCCGGGAACATCAACCCGCGCGACCAAACGTTGCAGCAGGCGCAATATGCGAAGGCGATCGTCGAGCGTTCCCGCATCGAGGCGCGGACGACGGTTGACCGCGAGCGCCTCGACCGCCTCCTCGGCCTCTCGGGCGACCAGACCTCCTGGAACCTGCCCGATCGGCTGCCTGATCCTCCGTCGTCCAAGCCTTCCTTGGACGGGTTGGAGAAGGTCGCCATCCAGCGCCGGCTCGACCTCGCCGGAGCGCGACAGGATCTACAGACGGCCACTTACGCGCTCGATCTCGGTCGGCAGCTCGGATGGCTGTCCGTGCTCGGTCTCGGCGTCCAGGTCGAGAAGGATCCCGACACCCACAAATGGCTCAAGGGACCGGTGGTGGAGTTGACCCTTCCGCTCTTCGATCAGGGCCAAGCGCGTGTCGCCACGCTCGAGGCGGAGCAGCGCGAAAGCCGGAAAGTCCTGGTGGCGCTGGCCACCGACGCGCGCTCGGAGGTGCGCGAGGCATGGGCGCGGCTTATCGCCGCGCAGGAGGCCGCCGCATTCTACAAGGTCACTATCCTGCCCCTGCAGCAGCGCGTCGTCGACGAGAACGCGAAGCTTGCCAGCGGCATGCTGATCGGCATCTACGACGTGCTGCGCGGCCGGCAGGATCAGCTCGACGCAGCGCGCGACTATGTCGAGGCGCTCAAGGATTATTGGGTCGCCTGCGCCCGTCTCGAACGGGCCATCGCCGGACCGCTCCCGGCAACACCTGCCGCCGAGCCTTCGAAACAAGCATCGATCCCCAGCGCCGGAGACCGGCCATGACCTCGCGACGTGATTTCTTCTCCCGCGGCGCCGGAATATTGACCGCCACCGCCGGCGCCGTCGGCCTGACGCGGTCGGCGGCAGCACAGCAGGCTCCGGCCCAAGCGGCGCACGCCGCCGCCAAAGGGCCAGGGGCTCGGCGGGCGCCGCAGCTCGCCGGCGGAACGGCGCCCACGGCCCGAACCGTCGTCCCGCCAGCGCCCGCCGACGGCTCCTATCGGCCGGTGGTAACGCTCAACGCCAGCTCGCTGCCGTATACGATCAGCGCCGGCGTCAAGGAATTCCGGCTCGTCGCCCAGCCGGTGAAACGCGAGTTCGCGCCGGGGATGGTGGTCAATTGCTGGGGCTACAATGCGCAGACGCCGGGGCCGACGATCGAGATGGTGCAAGGCGAGCGTGTCCGGATCTTCGTCAAGAACGAGCTCCCGGAATGGACCACCGTGCATTGGCACGGAATGCTGGTTCCGAACGGCATGGACGGCGTCGGTGGGCTGACACAACCGCAGATCCCGCCCGGCAAGACCGGAGTCTACGAATTCGCCATCGACGAGCCCGGCACCTACATGTACCACCCGCACGCCGACGAGATGGTGCAGATGGCGATGGGTCTGATGGGCATGGTAGTCGTCCATCCCAAGGACCCGACGGAACGGGCGATCGACCGCGACTTCGCGATCATGCTTCACTCCTGGGACGTGAAGCCGGGGACGGCGACCCCGAACGTCGCGCAGATGCTGGATTTCGACATGTGGACGTTCAACAGCAGGGTCTTCCCCGGCATCGATCCGCTGCCCGTGCGTCTCGGCGACCGGGTTCGCGTGCGCATCGGCAATCTGAGCATGACCTCGCATCCGATCCATCTGCACGGCTACCATTTTCATCAGACCGCGACGGACGGCGGACGGATCCCGGATTCGGCGCAATGGCCGATGACTACCGTCAACGTGCCGGTCGGTGCCACCGTGGACATCGAGTTCGTCGCCGACCGGCCCGGCGATTGGGCCTTCCACTGCCACAAGAGCCATCACGCCATGAACGCGATGTCGCACGACATCCCGAACATGATCGGCGTCAACCAGGCCGGAATGGACAAGCGCATCGGCGGCCTCGTCCCGGGCTACATGGCCATGGGCTCGACCGGCATGGCAGAGATGGCAAAGATGGCGATGCCGCTGCCTCGGAACACGCTGCCGATGATGGCGGGGAAAGGGCCTTTCGGGCCGCTGGAGATGGGCGGTATGTTCACGGTCGTGAAGGTCCGGGAGGGATTGGCTCCCGGCGATTATCGCGACCCCGGCTGGTACCGGCAGCCGACGGGCACCGCCATGCGGCTGCTGTAGATGGACTCTAACGGCGTGTCGGCGCGCCGATGGCCCGACCTTCAAGAAGTCCTTCGCCGGATGCGGCCGGGTTCCGCTCGGCACATCGGACGACGTTCGGCGTCAAGGGGTAGATGCCGCGCCGCTCATGCCGGCGGACACGGCGCTCTACGGCTGGCTCATCGGCTCCTGGGATCTCGATGTCGGCGAGGTGCTGGAGGACGGCTTGACGCGCCGCCGCAGCGGCGAATGGCATTTCTCCTGGGTACTCGAAGGCCGTGCCATCCAGGACGTCTGGATCGTGCCGCGGCGCGGCGAGCGCCGCGCTGGCGACGCCACCGCGGCCCGCGAGTATTGCGGCACGACGCTGCGCGTCTACGATCCCGCCATCGGCGCCTGGCACATCCAATGGACCGATCCGGTGATACAGGCCTATCTGAGCATGATCGGCCGCCGCGAGGGACCGGACATCGTCCAGCTGGGCAAGGACGCCGCCGGCAATCTGCGCCGCTGGAGCTTCTCCGAGATCGCCGCCGACAGCTTCCGCTGGCGCGGCGAGATATCACTCGACCAGGGCGCCACCTGGCATTGCCAC
>DAHUYF010000056.1 GCA_027315365.1 Rhodospirillales bacterium
CGGTGGCGCAGTTGGTTTGCGGAAGCCGGGGTGGAGGGTTTGCGGTCGAGCGAGCGGTCGGGTCGCGAGGGGGTGAAGAGCGAGGCGGCGGCGACCGTCGCGGCGTCGTTGTTGACGGCACCGGTGGCCGATCGGACGAACTGGACGTTGCCGCGGCTGCAGGCCGAGATCGCGCGGCAGGCCGAGGTCTCGATCTCGAAGTCGCAGCTCAGCAAGACGCTAAAAAAAACGGCTACCGATGGCGTCGGCCGCGCCACTGCCTCGCCGGCCGGCAGGATCCGGACGCCATCGCCCGCACCGGGCTCCGGCTCAAACTCTTGAAGCAACAGGCCGAAGCCGGCGACATCGTCTTGCTGTCGCAAGACGAGTCCGAGGCGCTGACACATCCTTATCTGGCGCATGCCTGGGCCAAACGCGGCGCCGATCTGCGGGTGCCCGCGCCGGGGCAGGCGCGCAAGCTGGCGCTCATCGGCGCCCTCGACCATGCTACCGGTCGGCTGATCGTGCACCGTAGCCCAACCAAGCGCAGTGCCGACTTCATCGGCCTCTTGGAGCGGCTCGACCCGCTCTATGGGCCCAGGCCAGGTCACGCGGCAAAACCGGTCGTCCTGGTGCTCGACAACGGCCCGATCCACACCAGCAAACTCAGCCGCGCCGCCCTCGACAACCGCCCCTGGCTGACCATCGAATGGCTGCCGAAATACGCCCCCGAGCTGAACGACATCGAGCGCTCCTGGCGCGACCTCAAACGCCATTTCCTCGCTCACCAGACCTTCCGCTCCATCGAGCAGCTCGACCTCGCCGTCGCCGACGCCGTCGAGCGGCTCAATCATGAAAGGACCCGCCATTTGTGTCACAATCAACAAATCGCTGCTTAGGCGGTGAGCCCATTGGACAACGGGGACTTGGCATAGATCGCGGCTGCCGGACGCAGTATCGAGTCGGGCGGGAAGAGTTCGCGACACAGCATACCCGCCACGTCCAACAGCATCGGAAAACCGCGCGTTTCCACCAGTACCGCATCAGCCATAGCAACCAGAGCCGCTTCGGCGGCATGATCGGCGTGAGCGTAGAATACCTGGGCCGGGGCGTGTGGCGACACGCGGAAAACCCCCGCGACGATCTTATGTTCAGCCTCATCGCGGAAAGCATCGAGGAGGACTTTCGCCCGCTGAAATCGGCCCCTGCCGTAGTGGCCAGCCTCGATCACGCCCGCTAAGTACGCGCCGATATCTTCGACAATGGCGTACTCGGGCGGCCGCAGCGCGCCGCCGATGGTCTGTAGGAGAGGATTCTTGGTGCCGCGAGGCACGTAAACGAACCGCCTGTGGTTCAAGAGGAGCTCACGGAACAACGGCACCGATAACTCTATCAGTTCGGGCATGCCGGTGCCCGTAAGAAGCTCCTTTGGCAACGGATGACCATGACCGATGCGCCAAGGGGCCGTAGCTGCGGTCGCAAGGACGTTCAGTTCGCCGTGCATCATCAGGCCACGGCGCAGCATGTCGGAAATGCCGCCGACTCCTTCCTCGTTCTGCTGCGCCCGCCCTTGGAGAAAGGCGAGGGCTTCGTCCAGACCGTTGCGGGGATGAAGCCGAACGTCCTTCTGGAAAATTCGGTGACCCCACGCCCCGGTCTCGCCGAGGTAGTTCGCCATCACGACCGCGGTCTGCACAATGGTGATTGGTAATGTCTGATGGACGACAGATGCGCCGTCGACTGCTTGCACATGCCCGCTGAACAATAGAGACCGCTGAATGCCCCGTAGGTCGTGCAGCGAAACCCGGTGAACGCCGGCGTTTGGTGGTGCTTTCGCCCGCGACGCTAGCAGTGGGAAAACAACGTCGCGGATCGCCACCTGGGATTCCGTCTCACGGGTGATCGCTGCCTCGATCTCGCTTTTGATGCGGTCGAACTGCTCCGCCAATCGGTCGGCGGGGTTCCATGAGGCAAGGTTCAGCGTCTCTTCAATAGACTCGCCGGTCAGATCACGGTAGCTGCGGCCTTGAGGCGACGGCACCCGGGCGGACGCCGTACCGTCCTGGTTGTCCTCGTCGTCAGGAACTGGCGTGTCGCCACTGGTCATTGCCGCCCTCCTGCTCTATGTCGACCGCTCAGAGGTCTTTCCGGACGCGATTGCCGCAGCTCTCAGGCTTTCGACCAGAGTTGGAGCCTGCTGGCGTACGAGCTGGAGCACAACCGGAACGTGGTGCACCGCATCGGTGGGTGCCACGCCGAAGTCAGCTTGCAGGGTCTGCAGGATGCCATCGCGGTCGACGCGACGGCCGGCAGCTTTGCAGCGGGCCGCCACGTACGCTGGCGGGGCAAGCGCTAGGAACGCGGCGGCGTCGGCCTCCATCTCCATATGCTCAGCGGTTGCGGTTAACGGCTCCGAACCGTCGCGATCGAGCACGTCTCGGAAGACGCCAAGCGGGCACCGTACAAGGACACCTGACAGGCGTTCGGCCGGGCTCGGTGCGCGGTCCCCGTCCAGCACCGCGATGATTGACGCCCCTAGGCGCGCGATCGCCACCTCGC
>DAHUYF010000174.1 GCA_027315365.1 Rhodospirillales bacterium
CGGGCTCGACGGCACGATCTCATGCCCGTGGCGCTGGAAATAGCCCAGGAAGGCGGCGCGGATGTCGTTGGTGGTCTGCATGGCGCTTATCTGGGCCTTCCTCCGGGCGGGGCCAAGACGCGGGACCGGAGATGCCCGGCCTGGGAGGCCCGCTTTTAGCCCGGCGACTCCGAGCGTGTCCAGAAGGCGGTCGAGAGCCCAAAGCTCCGGGGCGGACGGCCGGGATCAGTTCAACGTCGCGTCAAAATAGACAGTGCGCCCATCCCGCAGCGAGCGCTGGGTGGCGAGCGAAAGCCGCAAGGCAGCAAGCGCGTTGTCGGCTCTCAGCAACTCCGACGGCGTCCCCTTGCGGATAGAGTCGATGCAGTGCCGCAGCTCGCTCTCGTAGGGGTTGTTGCGACGAAGCCTGAGCGGCGCAGACAGTCGGCCCGCCGCGTGGACCACCAGGGTACTCTCGGGGATGCCATTATCGAACACGGCCCTATGCTCAATCACGCCGTAGTCGAGCACGGCACGGTAGCCGACTGTGTAGGGATAGCCCATCGGCATAATGCCGCTACCGCTGACAACAGCGCTGGCGCCGCCCGCGTAGCGCAGCACCGCCGTGATCTCACCCACCGTCTTCGCCTCCGTCAGGGCCGCCCCCGCCGAAAGGCTTTCGGCGGGGCCCAGTAGCCAGTCCAAGATGTCGAAATCGAAGCTCATCAGCTCGGTCGAAGGGTCGCCATAATGCGGCGTGACATCGCCGTCGTCGCGGCGGAGATAGGAGCCGAGCCGCCACAGAGCGATGGAGCGCAGCGCGCCGAGATCGCCGGACCTCACCTCATCGCGTAGATAGATATAATCGGCCACAGAGCGCATGAGCAGGCCGACGAAGAACAGGCGATTTGCTGCGCGAGCGGCTGCGATCATGGCCTCGGCATCTTCCGTCCCGAGCGCGACGGGCGTCTCGCAGATGACGTGCTTGCCCGCGGCGAGCGCGGCGACGACGAACTCGCGGTGCGCGTGGGTCGGAACACAGACATCGATCGCGTCGATCTGCGCGCTGTCGATCAGCGCTCGGGCATCGGCCACGACACCAGCCCCGCAGACGCGCGCGACCGCCAGTGCCCGCTCGACCGTTCGGCCCCAGACTCCGGCGACCTCTACTCCGTCTATCGCGCCGTAGGCACCAGCGTGCGTCGTGCCCATGGAACCGGCGCCGAGAATGCCGATCCTAACCCTGCCCTCAGCCATTCCTTGCCTCCTATGCCGATGCGCGTTGACCGACAGGATGTCGCTGAAGCGACGAGAGAATGGTGGATCCCGACTTACCCATTGGGCATGCTAGGCAGGATCCGGCATCGCGTGAGCACCTCATGGCCACATTGCACCTCGTACCGGAAGACCTCCGGCGGCTTTATCACGTAAAGGAATGGCGAAATGCCGCCGGAATCCTCGCAACCGCCTGTCCTGATGAATGGACGGACATCGTAGAAGTGCTACGCGCATTTCGACTGCTTCGTTCGGAAGTGCAAGCCGCCGGGAAAAACAGATCGCCGATCTCGCGGCAGATCGACGGAGCTTTTTACAACCGCCATTGGGTGCAGAAATCATTCGAAACCGCCTTCAAGGTCGATGGCGTCGAATATGAAAGTCCCACGCACGCGATCGATTGCTTCAAGGGAAGGGTCGCATTGGAGGTAGAATGGAATAATAAGGACCCGTTTTTCGACCGCGACCTGAACAATTTCAGACTCCTGTTTGACCTCCGGGCCATCGATGTGGGCGTCATTGTGACGCGCGCCTCCGAGCTGCAGAAAATCTTCGATGACCTCGGAAAAGGGACGTCATACGGTAACTCGACCACTCATCACTCCAAGCTATGGCCGCGTCTCGACGGCGGCGGCGGCGGCGGCTGCCCGGTGCTGACCTTTGCGATTACGCCGGCCCTTTACATCGATGATGGACCGCCGACGCCGGCCACCGAAGCGGCACTCGCCGCACAGCCTACAAACGACGACTCGGATGACGAGACCGGTCTCTGAATCAGTTTCTACTCGGCAACTACTCCTGGATCGCTGCCGGAATTGTACGCATAGGTCTTCCACGTCGGCTTATAATTTTCGAGCGCTTGGTTGCCCCAAGCGCACCAGCCTTGCCGCGCGCCGCGGGCGAAAAGCTCGAGATATGGTCCGGCGCTGCAGGCTTCGATAATTTCGTATTGCTCATCGGGCTTGCGCGAATGCTCGCGCTTGCGCGTTCCAAGATAATTTACCTGCCGTCGCCCGGGCGGCAGCGTCCGCGCATTTTTCCCGCGCACGCCGAAAAGAACCAGTTCCGTCACATTGCGAAAGTAGAAGCCGACACCGCGCCCGTCAGACCCGCCGTCCTTGCGTCGTTTATGCCAGACGATATTGGTCTTATATTCGAAACCCCAGGCTTGCATGACGCGTAGTCCGTGCGGCAGCAAAGCATTGGGAACCCAGAGATAGAGGTGAGCCGTGGACGCCGCAACGCGCGCTACGGGAAGCGCGGCGATTTCCTCGACCGTCATCGTACCGTACCGTGATAGCCGCCGATGCTCCGGAGCCATCTTCCCGGTACGATTTGTGAAGCGCCAAGGGGGATCGGCGAGAACAGTGGCAAAGCGATGATCGCCCACGAAATCCAGCAGATCGCGGGCAGGATCGCGTCTCTCGTCGAGCATCTTTTGTTGTCGCTCCTCTGCGAAGACGAGAGCTTGCTGCTCGGCGGCAGATTCGCAGAGTTCCCACGGTGACGCAATCATGATTTCCGCTTGCTCTGCCCATCCGAGTCGCATGTCATCACCTCAGACTTGACGGTGCAAGAAAAAGCGGCGCCGGCGGGGTGGTGCGCCGGCGCCGCGGGTCCGTTTCGTCGGTTGGGGGGAGGAAACGGACCGGAGACTATTCCTCGGCCGCGCCGTCGCCGTTGGCCGCCATCATCGCGTCGGCGACGAGGCCG
>DAHUYF010000099.1 GCA_027315365.1 Rhodospirillales bacterium
GCCGCGCCGCTGGAACCGCGGTTGACGGCCCCGGACGCACGGCGGTAAGGTCCGCGGCCCCCGGAGCCGACGTAGCTCAGTGGTAGAGCAACTGATTCGTAATCAGTAGGTCCGCGGTTCGAACCCGCGCGTCGGCACCAGCTTTCTGACTGCGCGCGCGCCGTCATAATCGCGGATGCCAGGAGTGAAGCGGCGTGGGGATAAATTTAATGGGGGCTATCACTTTGACGTAGCAAGCCGCTACCTATAGGCTCCGCGCTATTGCGAACGTCGCGTTGAGCCTTGCTCGGGGAGGGGTGCAGCGGTAATTTTATCAGGCTAGGAAGCGTGCGAGTGGTGACGGCCCATGTCTCAGCGCCCGCGCTCTGTGTCCCCTTCCTGCACCCCCGCTATGGTTCTCGCCGGCCAGCGCGTGCTTTGGTCTTATGACCCCGAAGCCGATTTATCAGCCGACGTTGTGGGTCAAATCTACGCCGCGATGACCGCTGCATCGCCTTCTCCGCTTCTCGGGCAATGTGCTCGATCTCGCCCAGCGTCGCGCGGATCAACTTGCGAAGCGAGCGGCAGTCGGCGACGCCGTAGAGGACGGTCTCGGGCAGAATAGCGCGTTTCGTCTTGCCTCGCTGGCCCTCCACCGGCTGCCACGCGCCCCTTGTAAGGCGAAGGTGAAGTTGCCCGTTCTCTGGATCGCGAACCCAGACTGAATGGGCGAGCTGGTCGCGCTGGTTCATTGCCTGCTCTATCGCCTGACGCACCACGTCTAAATCAATGTCGCCTATCACGATCTCGTGAAGCTCCAAAAGCTCGTGGGCAAGGTCGAAACGATCGGTAGCGCGAGGCTCGCGAACTGCCAAGCGCCCAAAGCTCGACGGAACGTCGAGCAAGAGGTAAAGCAGGATGTTAAGGCGGTGCTCTAGGTTGGCGTAGCGGGTGATGACGCGGCCGATCTCGCGCTCGATATTGGGCGGAAGATCGACAACGATGGGCGCTTTTCTCGCGTCCATGGTAAGGTTCTCCTTATGAGCAAGCCCAAGTCAGCGCCCGAGATTGAACTGCGCCCAGATGGCTGGGAGCGATTCGAGAAGGCAGTAGATGCCGCGGTCAAGAGTGGGCCAAGGCATCGCGCCTCAAAGGCAAAGACGCGCCCCGCGAGCAAGGGGCGCGTCCGCAAAGGCAGGTCGCGCAGCTAATAACGCGCCGGCGGGTCCGGCGGCAGCTGGTTGATCCTTATCTCGATCTGGCTTTTACATTCCGGGCAGCCGTAATGACGCAACACGAAATCGCTTTTAACGCGTTGCAGGATAAACTTCTTGCCACGCTGGTAGCAGGCTGCACATATCCAATGCGGGGCCTCGGATTTCTGTGCGTCTGCTTTCAGCACATAAGCAAGCGCTCCAGCGTCAAGCTGCTTGAGTTCATATTTCTGCTTCTCAGTCTCCCATGTTTCAAGGCGTCTCACGTCTTCTTCAAGCTGGCGTACGCGCTCAATCAGCGTCGCGCGTTCCTCGTTGGCCGCAAAGGCATTCTGCTGAGCGGCCAAAATCACATTTTGCAGTTCGACAACCTTCTCTTGGATCAACGCGGCATCGCGCAGACCTATCATCGCCTTCGTGATATTCGTGGCAGCATTGAGAGAGGAAAAGACGCCGGCGATCATGCTCATATCAGGCATCGGATTCTCCTGCTCGAACGCGAGCTAGCATCGCGCGCCATTGGCGACGAGACAAGTTAGGGCTGCTCGTTCGCCCGCTCACCAGACCGCCGGTAGGTGAGGCGCTTCCCGACGATGCCCTGAATTGACTTCGCCATGCGCTCGGCATCCTCCACACCGAGGGCCGAACGCTCGTTGTAGCGGAAATCGAATTCGGCAAGGTAGCGGTGCAGGTGCTGCGGCGATACATGGTGATAGACGCCGATGACCCCGCGCTTGAAGACCGAGAAATAACCTTCAACCGTGTTCGTGTGCCAGAAGTAGGCGCGAACGTATTCTTCGGCCGAATGGTTGACGGTGCCATGGCCGGCGAATTCCTCGCCGATCGCCTTATAAGCCGGCGCTTCGTCGGTCATGATGTAGGACGCGCGGTCAATCTGAGTGACCATGGCGAGGCGAAGGGTCTTGCCGCTAACGTCGGCGACATGACGGGAGCGCACCTTACCGCCGCGCTCGACCAGCGATAGCACGGGTTCCTTGCCTCTGCCGCCCTGCATGCCGGGCTGGCGCTTGGACTTATGCTTGTTCTTCTCCTTGCCACCGACATAGGTTTCGTCCGCCTCGACTACCTTGTTTTTGCCGCCGAGCGGCCCCACATCGGCAACCGTCTCGCGCAGCGATTCGCGGATGCGGTGCATCATGAACCATGCGGTCTTGTAGGGCAGATCGAGCATGCGGCTAATTTGCAGCGCGCTCATGCCCTTCTTGGACGCCATGAGCAGGTGCGTCGCCGCCAGCCACTTGTTGAGCGGGATTTTTGAGCTTTCGTACAGCGTGCCGACCGTGACCGTGAAGGGCTCGCGGCAGGCGTTGCACTGATAGAGGCCGGGGCGGTGCGACTTGCCGTGGAGCAGCGTCGACTGGTCGACCACGCCGCAGTGCGGGCACGCGCGGCCGTTCGCCCAAATCCGCGCCTCCAGCCACTCGCGGGCCTTGGCTTCGTCATGGAAGATCGGATTGGACAGGTCCGACATGTGCGGCTCCATCAGTCGAGCCGATTACAGCATGTTGGGCCTGTTATGTCAAGGTGATAGTTCCCAATTTAATCGCCGCTTGTCGTGCTCGAGCTTGGACTGTGGGCAGCCGGAGCCCCAGAAATCAACTCCGATCCTACTCACCTATGGCGAACCAGCTTCTCCGCGCCGCCGAAGAACCTCCGTGTATTTAAGCGCGGGCCCTTCCCGCGCCTTCGACCCGACTGTGCTCTTGAGATGGATCAATGAGCACGGGGCAGTGCTCTGATACTTTGATATTGCTTGATTGGACGTGGAGTGGCGATGATGACCAGCCATGTACTTGGCCTTGATGTGAAGCGACAGGGGGCGATCGGCGTCCACAGCACCGGCCTCGCGCTCGGATCCCTGCTTGGCGGGATGCACTTGCTATGGGCATTGCTCGTTGCGAGCGGATTCGCCCAGCCCGTCACAGATTTCATCTTCTGGCTACATTTCATCCGGCCGGTGTGGGTGATCGAAGGATTCAACGTGGGACGGGCGGCCGGATTGGTCGGGCTGACCGGCGTGATTGGCTATGCCATGGGCGCCGCCTTTGCGCTCCTCTGGAACCGACTGCACCGCGCGTCGCCCTGAGCGCATCGTGGGACGAGAAGAGCATGGCTGGGAGCCCGCGGCCGAGCGGACCGCGCGACTTTCTGACCGGTTGAGCGCATTCGCACAAGGCCTCAGTACTGAGCAAGTGGACGTTTCAACCATCGTTAACTTTGTCGGTCGCCGTTCGGTCGGCGGCCTGCTCCTTGTGTTCGCCGTGCCGCTGATGCTGCCTGTTCCCCTGCCAGGCATCGCCGTCGTGTTCGGGGTGCCGCTCATTGTGATATCCGCGCAGCTTTTGCTTGGGCGACGGCACATCTGGATGCCGGCGCGGCTTGCGCGGAGATCCATCGCGCGCGCCGAATTCATAGCGCTTGTCGAGCGGGCGCGGCCCAGCCTACATCGCCTCGAGTTGATAGCACGTCCTCGCGTGAGCTGGCTCGCAGGCGATTGGACAATTGCGCCGATTGGTGCAATCTGCCTTCTGCTCGCTGTCATCATTACCTTGCCGGTGCCACTCGGACATATGTTGCCAGGTGCCGCGATCTCCATCCTCGCGCTTGGCCTCTTGGAGCGCGACGGCCTTGTGGTGGGCCTCGGTTTGATCGTCGCACTTCTTGCGATTGGTCTGCTGCTCGTTGCCGCGAATGGCGTCGCGGCTTGGCTGCACGCACATATTGGCTGACCAGAAAGTTCTCCCCCAGTTGCGGGACCATTCGCGCGCCGCGAAGCAATACTCCGCGCGCCTCGGTTGCCTCTTACACAACGGGCGCGACACGATCTCGGATTTTGCGTAGAGCCTCTTTCATTGATGACTTCGGGCAGATTGAACGGTCCGGTACCGACGCCATATCGTTAAAAGGTGACCTGGGATAAGAGGAGCTGGGGTCGGAGTACATTTAATCTTCGCTCGTCGTCCTTGAGCTTGGGGCTGGCCGCCGCAGGAACGAAAAAACTAACCAGGACCCCGGTTACTTACTGCTTTCCCGCATTGTCGTGACGTCGCTTCACGGGATCAGCAGCACCTTGCCGATATTGCGCCGCGCTTCGATATGGGCGTGCGCCGCCGCCGCCTCGGCGAAGGGGAAGGCGCGATCCACCACGGGGTTGATCTTACCCTCCGCCTGCCAGCGCAGGATATCGGCAAGCCAGCCGCGCAGGATTGCCGTCTCGCCCCAGAGATGGCCGAGATTGACGCCGAACACGCCGCGGTTGGCGTTCATCAGCGCCAAGGGCGTCAAACGCAGCCAAGGCACGCCAGCGGCGGCGCGCAGCATCGGCAGCCATCGTCCCGGCCGCTCGGCGGCGGCGGCAAAGCCAAACGCGCCGAGCCGCCCCAGCGGCGCCAGGCAATCATAGCTCCGCCGCCAGGAGCGCCCGCCGATGGGATCGAGCGCGAGATCGACGCCACGCCCGCCGGTCAGCGCCCTCACCTGCGCCACGAGATCGCCGGCGCCGGCATCGACGAGCCGCGTGACGCCGCGACGGCGCAGGAAATCGTGCTTGGCGGTGGACGCGACGCCGACGACCTCGGCGCCGACGATGTGCGCGAGCTCAATCGCCGAGAGCCCGACGCCGCCGCCGGCGGAATGGACGAGCACGGTCTCGCCCTTGCCGAGCCGACCCATGGCGATCACGAGCTGATAGGCGGTGAGATAGGTGAGCGGCAGCGCCGCGCCGTGCGCGGGGTCGAGCCCGGCGGGGAGCGGAAACACCTGGCTCTCGGGCACCGCGACATGGCTCGAATAGCCGCCGAAGCGGGTGAGCGCCACGACCTTCTGCCCGACGGCGACCTGCGTCGCGCCCGGCCCGAGCGCGACCACCTCGCCCGCGACCTCGTAGCCGACGACGCAGGGCGGCTTGGGCGCATCGGGATAGACGCCGCGCCGCGCCATGATGTCGGCGAAATTGACCCCCGCCGCCGCGACCGCGATCAGCGCCTCGCCCGCGCGCGGGCTCGGCACCGCCGCCTCGCGCAGCGCCAGCACTTCGGGCGGCCCGTGCCGCGTGATCCAGATCTGCCGCATCATCGGCGCACCCCCTATCTCGCGATAGTCGCGAAGTGAAGCACGGCGTCTCGGGAAGCGCAAATCAGACAGGCGCTCGCCGCTGGCCGCCCCTCGCTCCGTTGCCGGGACAACCCGCGGAGGGGTTCCTTTTTGCATGCGATCCGATCCCGTTCCAATGCCGATCGACACTTCCGACGGCCGCTCCGGACCGCGGCAGGTCTCCGCGGATGGCGAAGGACGGCCCAGTCAGAAAAGCCGCAGAAGCGCTCGCTTTTCCCGCACCGCCAAAGGCTTCGTAATCAGCAGATCCGCGATTCGAACCCGCGCGTCGGCACCAGTTTTCTGACGGCGCGCGGCGAGCCGGCGCGCTCCGGCCGTCCCGCGCAATGGTCGCCCGATGGTTTGTCGCCCGATGGTTTTGCGCGCAGGGCGCAATTGAGCTACCCCTGCAAGATGAAGACAGCATCACGAGCGGAGCTGCTTCATTTGTCGGCGGCGGAGCGGTTGGCGCTCCTCAGCGAGCTTTGGGACAGCCTCGCGGACGCCGAGATTCATCTCACCGCGGCGCAGGAAAACGAGTTCGAGCGGCGCCTTGCGAGCTTCGTAGGCGACCGCGGCGATGAGGTGACGTGGGAGCAGCTCAAAGCCGAGCTTCAACAGCGACATTCCTGATGATGCCGGTCGTCTTTGGTCCCGCGGCGCGGGCCGAGATGATAGAAGCGTCGAGCTGGCACGCCTCTCGCTCTCGCACGTTAGCCAATCTCGCCAGCCGGACTCCTCTCCGCTGGAAGCAGCGGACCTGACGTCGACTTTCCGACACGGCTTCAGGAATTCGACGGACACGTGCGCCGTGGAGTCGGGGTCGACTCCGATCCCGTTTTCGCTCTTAGCTCAACCGCTCCGGCAGTATCGTCGGCTATTCCGCGACCATCTCTCCGGAACCGCCGAACTCCTTCGGGAAATCCTTGAACTTGGGCAGCCCGTCGCGCATCGGCAGCACCGTCTCAGCGTAGTTCACGTGCACGCCCGCATGGAAGGCGAGCGCCGGCAGCGTGGCGGCGTATACGTCGACGAGGCCGAGCCCCGGATGGTTGGTCATCAGGTGACCGCCGCACAGGCGGCAATATTGGCGCTGACTATTCGGCGTCTTCTGATACGCGGCGAGGTGTTCGGCACCGGCGCTCACCCGGACCTGGTCCGGTTGCCACAAGGTGAAGGCATTCACCGGTCCTGCGGACCAGGACCGGCAGGAACGGCAGTGGCAATAGCCCATCCCGGCCGGATCGCCGGTCGCCTCGACCTGAACGGCGCCGCAGAAGCAGCTCCCACGATGTGTCACAGCCATCTTCGCATCCTCCCTTTTGCCCGGCGTTTTTCCGATGGACGCACGCCGCCGGTCGTGACGGCAGGTTAGCCGCCGGTTTGCGCGTTCCGCAACGGCGCCACCGACGCCGAACCCGCCGTGCCCGCCGGCCGATGGCGTTGGAGAGAATCGGGCTCTCTCGTCGCGTTATTCTTCCACAAAGGAAAATGGGCCGTGCGCACGCCTCGCGATTGGCCGCGCGGGACGCGCATTTTTCGGGGTCAAAGGACCCTGTCGCGGTCGCCGGTGCTATCCAATAGGTCGAGCAGCCATGGGTGTTCTTCGCTCGAGACCATGCTAGGCTTACGCCGGTGGTGTAACCTAGCTTTTCTGTTTTTTTGCCAGCCGCGCTCCTTTTGGCGGCACAGGGCTGAAACAAGAGGCCGCGCCATGGACATTTACTCACCCCCGAATCCGCCGCCCTCACGCTCCGAGCCGGCGCGCCGCATTGGCGAGCCGGCCGCGCCATCGGATGGCGCGGCGAGGCGGCAGCTCGCCTGCGCGGCGGCCCGGATACGACGACGACAGGGACCGGCCGGGATTTTGCCCGGCGCGCTTGCGAGCAATCACCACGCCGGGAGGCAGCCCATGACACGCAGAGGACGAACCGGTTTGGCAACTCGCGTTCTACGCCGGCGGATTACCACGAGCCGCGTTTTGCTCGCTCTTCTCGCCGCCCTGCCGCTCGCC
The DNA here is from genome assembly GCA_027315365.1 of Rhodospirillales bacterium. Classification (GTDB taxonomy): domain Bacteria; phylum Pseudomonadota; class Alphaproteobacteria; order ATCC43930; family CGMCC-115725; genus DAHUYF01. Next base: position 7,321 of record DAHUYF010000099.1, read on the forward strand.
GGGTGCGCCGCCGCACGCCAGCAGACCGTGCTGGAGCAGCAGCAGAAGCAAATTGAACTCAAGCGCGCCGCCTACAAGGCGGCGAACGAGCAGGCGCGGCTTGGCACCGAGGAATGCAAGGCGCAATTCGAGCATGGCGAAATCAAGACCTGGGTTGGTCGCGAGAAATGCGTCAACGCCGCAGTGGAGACCGCGTACAAGGCGGCCGACTACCCTTTCATGGACCTCGTTCTCCTGCTCAATGCCGAACGTTTGGTGTTGGGCGAGAAGGCCGACCGGGGCGAGTTGACCGAAGGTCAGGTGCTGTTCCAGCTCGCCGATTTCTTCAGCACGAAAATCCGACCGGAGATGGAGCGCCGCATCCAGGCGGCTCAGGAGGTACTCCGGCAGAACGCCATGGCCGACGCCGCCATCTCCCAGCGGCAACAGCAGGAGCAGCAGCGGGCCTCCATGGCGCTGATGGCCGCCGGGTTTGGCATGATGGCCTCGCCGTCGCCTTATCCCGGCGTCGCGATCGGCCAGGGTAGCCTCATCGGAATCCAGA
>DAHUYF010000105.1 GCA_027315365.1 Rhodospirillales bacterium
AGGTGGACGTGGCGTTCCGCCCTCCCGCTCGGCCGATTTTCAACACCTATGCCTACAGGCTAGGTTCGAAAGTGCCAGATGGAGGTCCAGAGTTTCCGTCCGAATCCCGGGATCATACTGAATTCTCCTGCTGCCAGACGCCGGCGGCGGGACCCTCGCAGATTTCGGGGACGAGCCGTTGAACGGCAAGGAGAGTCTGGATGATGCATCGGTGATCGAACGGTAATCGATCGCCGCCCCTGGTAGCCGGCGGCGCATAGCCTCGATGGGGCGTCCGCCGGGGCTCTGCTTCCGCTCCTCCGGTCCGGTTCACATCCTCCGGCATCTCCTCTTTCCACGACCGATTCGCGTTTTGAGATCGGTCCCATCTCCGCGTCGGCGCGCTCGTGGGAGCGCGGCGACGAAGGAGATGGTTCGTGCACTTTGCTGATCTTCTCTGCGGCGCGGGCGGCTTGTCCGCCGGGCTGATCGAGGCGGGCATGGCCCCGGCTTATGCCTGCGACGCGTGGCAAGCCGCCCGCGACGTCTATCGGAGAAATCTCGGCCCGCATGTGTTCAAGGCCGACCTCTCGGAACCGAGGACCGTCATCCGCAGGCTCACGGAGCTCCGCCCCGACCTGATCGCCGGCGGACCGCCTTGCCAGGAGTTCTCGCCAGCTGGGAAACGCGTCGAGGGCAAGCGAGCCGAGCTCATGCTCACGTTCACCGAAGTCGTCGTGGCGCGCCGGCCGGACTGGTTCCTCATGGAAAACGTGCCCGGCGCCCGCAATTCGCCGATCTTCCGTCGGGCGCGGCGCCGATTCGGGCAGGCGGGCTATGGCCTCACGCAGGCAATCCTGAATGCGGGCCTCTGCGGCGTGCCACAGCGCCGCTACCGATTGATTCTGGTCGGACGCCTCGGGGCGAGCGACGGATTTCTGGACGACGCGTTGACCGCCGGCTTGGCCGATAAGCCGATGGCGATGGGCGAGGCGCTCCCCGACCTGGTTCAGCCTCTGTACTTCCATGGGCGCGTCTACCAAAGGCGTGCCGTCCACGCGATCGACGAGCCGGCGCCGACGATCCGCGGCGTCCGGCGAGATCCGCCTCCGGGATACAAGCGGCACCCGCGTGATGCCGCTGACCCGAAGGAATCGCGGGCGCCGACGATCGAGGAGCTGTCGATCATCCAGGGCTTCCCGAGGGACTGGATCTGGCGCGGCAAGCGGACGGCGATCGCGCCGACGCGCGTCGTCAAGCTGATCGGCAACGCCGTCCCGCCGCCGCTCGCGCGGCATGTCGGCCGCGCGATCCTCGACTATCAGCGCGCGCTCACTGCGCCAGCCGCGGCGACCTGACGCCTTGCTCGAACCGCGACACGGGACCGGCCAAGCGCTCGGCCGGCCTCGGCTCGGGGAGAGCACGTGGCGCCGATCTCGTGCTTGCGACATCCGTCCTCGAGACGGCGATGCCGACGCGCCTTTGACTTTCCGATGGAGCGCCTGCGCGGCACACGGATCCGATATAGCGGGTTCCGGCCAGGGCCCGCGTGCCGCAGGCGGCCCTGTCCCTTCGGCAAGCCCGCGAGGTCCTGGCGTCCCCTCCTCCTGCCGTCAACCGGAGGCGCCGCTCGGCGCCTTGATCACGATCGTCACCTTGCCGTCGCGCCGCTCGATGCCCAGCCCATGGTCGACGCCGTCAACGTGCTGCCGGCGCACCTTCATGCTGTCGCCCTCGGGGTCGTATCGCTCTTCCGTCACGTCGTCGAGCGCGTGCCCGAGCAGGCGGCGCCGCGCCGCCCAGGAGACTTTGTTGGCCCTGAGCCCGACGTTGAAATCCTTCCGCAGCGCGTGAAAGTCGCGCTGCGCGTCGTAGAGCCCGTGCTCGTCGCGGTAGCGCCGGAACCGCTTGGTGAAGAGGTCGGTGAAGCGTCCGGTCGCTGCGCCACGGTCGATCTCGGGGAAGAGCCAGATCTCGCCGCTCTTCCTCAACATATCGACCAGATCGAGGAATCCGGCCTCGATCAGCAGCCGGTGGATGGGAAGATCGCGCTGGGCGCTCGCCGTCTTGAGCGTCTTGCCGGGCCCGGGCCTGAGCCGCCAGGTGGGCACGCCGCTCAGGGTCTCGATATCCGCGACCTGGGTCTGCAGAATCTCCTCCTCCCGCAGTCCCATGTGCGCGGCCGCGAGCGGAGCCCAGAACAGGGGGTCGCCGGGGAAGGGCTTCCCGGGCAGCGACGGCAGCCCGCCCGTGAAAGCCGCGGTGGCAAATAGCCTTTGGATGCGCTCCTCGCCCCACGGCAGCCGGGTTACGGGAGGAAGGGAGGCGCGGAGCTGCTCCTGCTCCCGTTTCCCGAGCCGGACGCCGGCGGCCGGGTTGGCGCCGACGAAGAGCTTCCGCTCGATCACGTCGTCGAAGATCGCCTTGACCCGGTCGACGTGCAGGTTGATGGCGGTCGGTCCCAGGCGCGCGATCCGGCACTGGTCCTTGCGCAGTTCGAACGTCTTGCGGTCGAAGCGGCCGGCCTCGAACTGCTCATCCAACTCGTCCATCCTCTCCATTTCCTGCTCGTCCAGCATTTCGACGATCTCGCGAATGGTCCGGCGCTCGCGCGCGCTCTTTCCGTGCGCGCGCGGCAGACGCCTCACCAGCTCCCGGAACTCCTCGACCATGGCCTTGGTGATCGCGACGAGCGGCAGGTCGCCGAAGGCTTCGATGAAGAGGCGGACCGAGACCTCGTACTTGCGGCGCATGTTCGAGCGCCAGGACGGGATTTTCGACCGCTCCTCGATCAGGATCTTCGCCGCCTCGCTCAGCCGGATGCCGGCCGCCGCGGGCGCGGGCGGCGTCGCGGCGGCGGTCGCGGGCGAGGAAGGCGGGGGCGACGCGCTGCCCTGCGGCAAGCCGGCTCCGAAGGCGACGACGGCGGGAGAGGCGGCCGGCGGGAGGGCGACGGCCGCCGGGCCGACGGGCGCCGACGCGAAGCCGGGGCCATCTTCCTCGTAGATGCCCTGCTCCCGCTGCGCGTTGACGCGGTGGACCTGCGCCAGCCCGCGCGCGGCGAGCCTGAGCAGCAGCCGGTAGTCGTCCGACTCCGGCGCCACGGGCGCGCCAGCGCGCGCGAGGGCGGCCGCCAGCGGAGCGAGGGCGGCGTCGTACTGACAAAGCGCGAGCGAGCGCTCGACGGCGGCCTTGCGCCGCTCCTCCTCGGCCACGGCGGCCGCGACGTCCTCGGGGGTACGGGGCGGCATCAGGGCGCGGGCGCGCTCGGCGAACTCGAGCTCGCCGCGGACAAGCTCGTCCACGATCGCCTTCATCCCTTGCGGTGTCAGCCGCATGCCAAGCACGGCGCAACGCTCCAACTCGTCGAACGCGACGTCCGTCGCCAGGCGCAAGCGGGCGGCCCGATGGGCGGCGTCGCGCCGAAGATGGGTGCGAAGCGAGACGCGGAGCTCGCGGGCGGGGAAAAAATCGACGAGGGCGATCGGGATCCGGCGGCGCCACCAATAGGCGGCGCCGCGCCGGTAGACATGGGTCGGACCCGCCACGATCGATCTCCGCGACTGGCCCATCGCGAGCGGCCGCGCTCCCCTGGCGGCCGGTGTGGCACAGCCGTGTGGCACGGCCGTGTGGCACACCGGCGGGCGCGGCCCCCGTTCGGGGCCGGTTTCGCCTGTGGCGCGCCGAAAACCCTATATCCGTCGCTGAATGGCTGGGGCGCCAGGATTCGAACCTGGGAATGGCGGAATCAAAATCCGCTGCCTTACCTCTTGGCTACGCCCCACCAGTGAACATACCTGAACCTAACTCATTGATTCTATTTTGCCTATCGATTTCTTCCATAACATGGGATACCATAATTGAACCCTGCTACGCTGCCTTTCCGCGAGCCTAGGGCGAGCCTAGAGTGAGACTGGAAAATGCCCGTGGTCACCCTCACCGAACTCACCCTACGTAGCCTCAAACCGGTTCCGGGCAGACAGGTAACCTACATCGACAAGAGCCTCAAGGGCTTCGGCGTTCGCGTCACGGACAAAGGACACATGGCCTACGTCCTCACTCTCGGTGCCAACCGCCGAAGGGTGAAGCTTGGAGAGGTTGGTATCCTGAAACTCGCCGACGCACGCACCAAGGCGCGTACTATCCTGGCCGAGAAGCAGTTGGGGCATCACGCGCCGGTCGGCTCGACCACGTACCAAGAAGCTTCGGCGACCTTCCTTGAGGCCGCGAAGGCGAAGAACAGGCCCCGGACGGTCAAGGACTACACCCGTCTTCTCACGCGACACGGGTTCGGCCTGGACAAGCTGTGCGACATCCAGCCGAAGAGTATCCAAGCCAAACTCGACAAACTGCCGCCGGGCGAACGAGCGCACGCCTATGCTGCCCTCAGCATTTTCTTCCGCTGGTGCCTCCGCAGGAACCTCATCGACCGCAATCCGTCGGAGCGCGTGGAGAAGCCCGCGAACGGCAAGAGCCGCGATCGGGTACTCGGCGACGACGAGCTGAGGGCGGTCTGGAACGCCTGCCGCGGCATGTTCGGCGACATCGTCAAACTCTGCATCCTGACCGGCCAGCGCCGAAGCGAAATCGCCCAACTTCAGCGGGGCTGGATACAGAACGATCTTGTCACCTTTCCAGCGGAGGTGACCAAGAACAAGCGCAAGCACACCTTCCCTATTGGGCCGCTCGCCCGGCAGATCATCGAGGCCCAGCCGCGGCGAAACGACACGCCCTATCTGTTTCCTGCCCGCAATTGGGGACGCGGCAAGAAGGCCGCCTTCTACGCCTCTTGGGGACGCGACAAATCCGCGCTCGACAAAGGCTCAGGCATCACCAACTGGGTCATACACGATCTTCGACGTACCTTGGCGTCCGGCTGGCAGCGCCTCGGCATCCCCATCGAGGTCACGGAGACCTACCTCAACCATCGCTCTGGCACTTTCGCCGGCATCGTCTCCGTCTATCAGCGCCACACCTATCTCGACGAAATGCGGGCGGCAGTGGCGCGCTGGGAGGCAAAACTCGAAGCATTGATCGGTCACTAGCGCTAGACCGCCGGAGGCGCCTGCATGGTCTGGCGCCGTGCGCGGGTGCAGGAGAGCACCGCCTCATGCATCTCATGCTCTACGATCTTTGCGAGTCCGCGGAAATGACCGAGCGTGACGGCGATGTCGGCCCGCGCCGCCGGCTTCGTCAGGTCCTCGGCGAGTTCGCGCGACGCTTCCAGCATCGCGCGGATATCGCCAAGCGTCCCGAGCGCGTCGTGCGCCCGCTCCGGCAGATCAAGACTCAACGCCTGCCCGAACAGCCCCTCGACGAACCCGTCGATCTCCTGGCGGCGGAGCAGCGCGAGATGCCCCATCCCCTCGCGGGTCACGGCCACTTCCGTCCGC
>DAHUYF010000109.1 GCA_027315365.1 Rhodospirillales bacterium
TCAAATCGGATCAGGCGCTGGTCAAGGTCAGGGAAGCGGAAAAGGAATTCGCCGAGACGACCTATGAACGGTGGCGGGATTCGCCCAAGGGCGTCGTCTCCATCCAGGAACGGGAGTCGAAGCGGGCGGATTACGGCACGGCGGTGGCCAATCTCAACTCGGCCCTGGCGAACGTCAATGCGGCGCAGGGCGAGGTCGACCGGCTGGCGGCGCTGGAAGGTTTCAAGCGCATCATCGTGCCCTTCGACGGCGTGGTGACCGCGCGCGAGACCGACATCGGCGCGCTGATCAACGCCGGCAGCGGGGTCGGGGGCGGTTCCGGGCCGGTACTGTTCCGCGTCGCGGACGTGCATGAGATGCGCATCTTCGTGCAGGCGCCGCAGCAGATGTCGGCCGGGATCCATAACGGCCTGACCGCCACGCTCTATCTGCCGCAATATCCGGACAAGACCTTCAAGGCGGTCGTCGCCACCACCTCCGAAGCGATCAGAGCGGCCTCGCGCACCTTGGTCGTGGAGCTGCATGCGGATAACCCGGACAGCCTGCTGCAGCCCGGCGCCTATGCCGAGGTGCATTTCGAGCTGCCGGGCAATCCCGACATGGTCCGCGTCCCGACCAGCACCTTGCTCTTTCGCGAGCACGGATTGAAAGTCGCCATCCTTGGTCCCGACAACAAGATCATCCTGAGGCCGGTCACGCTCGGACGCAATCTCGGCACCGAAGTCGAAGTACTGAAGGGGCTCACGACGGCCGATCGTATCGTCAAAAGTCCGCCGGACTCGCTGGCTGCCGGCGATGTCGTGCGCCTTGCGGGCAAGCCCGGGGGGGCCGGCCAGGAGGCGCAGTTGGATCCCGGTTCTGAAAGGAACTGAAGCGCGTCGGTAGCGCCGCTCGACGTCATCGACCGCTTCGCCGCGACGGGGAGAAATCCGTCCGGCATTGACACGTTGCCGGCGAGGCGCTTGCATGGACATCCTGACGGGGAGGGACGCTGCTCTGACGAGGTGTTCAGATGGCCCTTGCGCAGTTGGCGCCGGTCGTGGCTCTTGTCGTGCTGCTGATCGCGGCGCCGCTCCAGGCGGAGGAGCAACCGCAGCTGCTGCCGACCCGCGATGTTGACATCATCTATCGCCTGACGCGGCCGCATCAGCCAAAGATGGATGAGCGCGTGCGCTGGTCGGCCGGCGCTCATCTCGAGCGCGTCGACGGGTCGGACGGATCGGCCACGATCTTCGACCGGAATACGAATGAGATCACGCTGATCATTCCTAAGACCCGCACCTACCGCAAGCTGGAGGGCGAGCCGCGCGGGCCCATCGAGCCGGAGAAGGGCGCGGTGCTGACGCGCGGCGGCGATAGCAAGGTGTCGGGGTTCCCCTGTACCGACTGGTCCTGGGCCGATGAGGGCGAGACACACACCGTTTGCGTCTCGCCGGATGGTGTGCCGCTCCGCCTCGCGGTCGACGGAAACACCGTGGTCGAGGCACGGTCCGTGACCTATCACAAGCAAAAGCCTGAGCTGTTCGACGTGCCCCCCGGCTATACCCCGGCTCTCGCCCCCGAGGGCAGTACAGGGCCGTGAGCTGCCGCTAACCGGCCGGGCACGTGTCCTGAACGGTGGCGGTCCTTGCCTGCATTCTCGTCCTCGCAGGGAGCGTGCCCTTGCGCCGGAGGAGCCGTCGGGACATGATGACCCGGATTGGGGGGCTTCATCAATGACCGGAGATCGTCGGGCTGCGCTGACGCGCCACCCTGGACTGTAGCCGACCGGCGGGCCCTGCCTGACCGTTGCACCGCGGGAGCCAGCCAGACATGACGTCCCAGCACTCGAACAACCGGCCGGGGTCGCCGTCGGATCCGGCGCGGCGGCGCGGGAAGCTGGGCTGGGTGGGCCTGGCGGCGGTTGTCGTCGCCGTCGCAGCCGCCGTTGCCGGCATCCTCGACCGCCGGCATCAGCAGGCGGCGGTCAAGCAGTGGACCGAGCAGCAGGCGGTTCCGACGGTCTCCGTCATCACGCCGCAGCGCGGCGTGACCGGGACGCAGACGGTCCTGCCCGGCGACGTGGAGGCCTGGTACGAGGCGCCGATCTATGCGCGGGTGAACGGCTATCTGAAGAACTGGTACTTCGACTACGGCGCGCATGTGAAGAAAGGCGATCTTCTCGCCGAGATCGATGCGCCGGACCTCGACGGCCAATATGCCGCCGCGCTGGCCACGCTCAAA
>DAHUYF010000120.1 GCA_027315365.1 Rhodospirillales bacterium
CGACGACGTCGTGGCCATCGTCGGACCGGAGTTCAGCTCCGAGAGCGAGGTGAGCTTCCCGCTGGCCGTGCGCGGCGAGACGCCGATGGTGACCCCGATGGCCGCGAAGCCCGGCATCACTGCGGCCAACCGCCCGTGGACATTCCGCTTCGCGCTGACCAGCGAGCACGATTATGGCCCGCTGCTCGACGAATGGCTGAAGCGGCATGCGCCGATCAAGAAGGTCGTAATCTTCATGGATTCGAAGGATGCCGTCTCGGCCTTCGATGGAAAAACCGTGTTCCCACGCCTCCTGCAGCAGCGCGGCATCCAGATCCTCGATACCATTTCGTTCCAGACCGGCGATATCGACTATTCGGCTCAAGTCACCCGCGCCAAGGCGCTCCCGGCTGACGGCATCGTCGTTTCCGCGCTCTACAACGAAGCGGCGCACGTCGTTCAGGAAATCCGCAAGCAGGGCATGAAGCAGCCAATCGTTGGCGGCGTCGGCATCAATGATCCGCGCTTCATTCAGCTTGGCGGGCCAGCGACGGAGGGTGTCATGTCGGCCTCCGACTTCTTTGCTGGCAATCCCAAGCCGGTGGTGGCCGCCTGGGCGGCGGAATTCGAGAAGCGCTTCAAGCACCCACCGAGCAATGCGGCCGGAGAGATGTACGATACGCTCTATCTTATGCGCGACTGCATCATTAAGACCGGCGTGACCGGCAGCGATGTCAAGGCGGACCGGGTGAAGCTCAGGGATTGCTGGCAGGGCATGAAGGACGTGCCCGCGCCGCTGATGGGCGACACCAGCATCGACAAGGATGGCGACGCGACGCGCATCCCGACCATTCTCGAGGTCAAGAACGGCCATTTCACGCCGGTGCAATGACGCTCCCGTCGGTGATGGCCTGTTCCGTCGTCCGGTCTGACTGAGCGGCGGCGATGCTTCTGCAGCAGCTTGTCAATGGCCTGATGCTCGGCAGCACCTATGCGCTGGTGGCCATCGGCTATTCCCTGATCTTCGGCGTGCTGCGGCTGCTTCATCTCGCCCATGGCGAGGTGTTCATGGTCGGCGCGTTCGCCGGGCTGGAGCTCGTCGTGTGGTGGCATGCGGGCCCGATCGCGGCGCTGGTCGGCGGGCTCGTCGGGTCCGCCCTCATCGGCATGCTGCTCGAATTCGTCGCCTTTCGTCCCATTCGGCGGCGCGGCAACAGCCACCTCGCGCCGATCGTCAGCACCATCGGCGCCGGGCTGGTGATCCAGGAGGTGATGACAAAGATCTTCGGCAGCGAGCAGACGGCCTTTCCGGTCCACTTCAGCCAGACCGAGTACCACCTCGCAGGGCTTACGCTTGACGCGACGCAGCTCTTCATCCTCGCCATCTCCTTCGTCGCCATGCTCGCGCTGCATCTCTTCGTCACCCGCACCCGGTACGGCATCGCCATGCGGGCGACGTCCGAGAACCTGCGCATCGCCGCCGTCCTCGGGGTCAACATCGATCAGGTCGTTCTCCTCACATTTGCCCTCGCCTCGGGGCTGGGCGGCCTCGCCGGCGTGCTCGTCGGGCTGAACTTCAATGCCATTTCCCCGTACATGGGGGTGGAGATGGGGATCAAGGGAATGGCCGTGATGCTGATCGGCGGTCTCGGCAGCATCTATGGCGCGATGGCCGGCGGCCTCATTCTGGGCATCGCGGAAGTGCTGAGCGTGGCCTATCTGAGCTCTTCCTTGCGCGACGGCTTCGCGTTCGGCCTCATGATTCTGATCCTGCTTCTGCGGCCGCGCGGCCTCTTTGCCACCGGCGTCGCGGTCGAGCGCTAGGAGCCTAGTACGATGCTGGGCGGCTATTGGGAATCGATCGCGATCTTCCTCGGCATCAATGTGCTGATGAGCATCAGCCTCTATGTGCCGATGTCGGCAGGGCTCATCTCGCTCGGGCAGGGCGGGTTCATGGCGATCGGCGCCTATGTCAGTGCGCTCTTGACCAAAGGCGGCGTGCCGTTCGCCCCCGCGCTGCTGGCGGGGTCGGCGGTCGCGGCCGCCGCGGGGCTGCTCGTCGGCACCCCGGCGCTGCGCATCCGCGGAATCTATGTGATGATCCTGACGCTCGGCTTCGGCGAGATCGTGCGCGTCTTCTTTCTCAATTTCGACCCGGCCGGCGGTGCGTCCGGGCTGGTGGGGATCCCGCCGCTCACGACGTTGCCGGCCGTGCTCGCCGCTTGTGCCGTGGCGTTCCTGATCGTCTGGCGGCTCAGGCACGCCCGGCTCGGGCGCGCGATGATCGCGGTGCACGAGGACGAGGTGGCCGCCGAGGCGATGGGCATCAATCTCACCCGTACCAAACTGCTGGCGTTCTCGATCGGCGCCTTCATCGCCGGGCTCGCGGGCGGGCTCTACGCGCATGAAGCGCTGTTCATCGATGCGAACCAGTTCGACTTCTCGCGCTCGGCGGTGACGTTTCTCTATGTCGTGCTGGGCGGGGCCGCCAATCCGTTCGGCCCGGTGCTTGGCGCAGCCATCGTGACATTGCTTCCCGAGTTCCTTCGCTTTCTGCAGGATTGGCGAATGACGTTCTTTGGCTCGCTACTGATCCTGGCTGCCATCTGGCGCCCGGACGGCTTGCTGAAGGCGCCGGTGCCTCGTAGCAGATGACCGTCCTTCTGCAGATCGACGGCGTCAGCCGCTACTTTGCCGGGTACACGGCGCTGAGCGACGTCTCAACCGCTGTGGAGACGGGAACCATCCATGCCGTCATCGGACCAAACGGCGCAGGCAAGACGACTCTGTTCAACGTGGTGAGCGGCGTGCTGCTTCCCAGCAGCGGGCAGGTCCGGTTCGCCGGCGTGGACTATACCCGCAGAAAACCGGACCGCGTGCTGGCGATGGGAATCGCCCGCAACTTCCAGCAGGTGCGGCTGTTCCGCGGGCTTTCGGTGCTCGAGAACGTCATGATCGGGCGTCACTGCCGGATGGCGACCGGCGCGCGGGGCCTGCTCGGGCTCGGCATTTTCAACCGGGCGGCGGAGACCCAAGCCCGAGCAACGGCCCGAGAGATGCTCGAATTCGTGGGCATCGGCGCGCGAAACGAACGGCTGCCAGGCGAACTCACGCTGGTGGACCAGCGGCGCCTGGAGATCGCACGCGCTCTCGCCAGCGATCCGCGCCTGCTGCTGCTCGATGAACCGGCGGCGGGCATGAACCCGGCCGAGGTCCGGGAGCTGACCGGCCTCATCGGCCGCATTCGTGATCGCGGCATCACGATCCTGATGGTGGAGCATCACATGCGGCTGGTGATGGCGGCGGCCGACCGCATCACGGTGCTGAGCGCCGGCCGCGTCATTGCCGACGGACCGCCGCAGCAGGTCCAGCGCGACGAACTCGTCATCGCCGCTTACCTCGGAAAGCCGCATGCGCCTGCTCACGGTCGATAACACGCGGGTCGCCTACGGCAACCTCGTGGCGCTCGACGGTGTGTCGCTCACCGTGGACGAGGGCGAGATCGTCGCGCTGGTGGGGACGAATGGCGCCGGCAAGAGCACGCTGATGGCGGCGATCATGGGGCTGGTGCCGGTGGCGACCGGGGCTGTGACATTCGACGGCGTCCGGGTCACTGGCCGGCCGACTCATCAGATGGCCGCGCTCGGGATTGCCTACGTGCCCGAAGGCCGGGGAACGCTGTGCGAGCTGACCGTGCGTGAAAACCTGCTGCTGGGCGCGTACTCGCGGCGGTGGGATGCGTCCGCGCGCGCGGATCTCGACATGGTTCTCAGCCGCTTTCCCGTGCTCTCCGAACGGCTCGGCCAGACGGCCGGCACGCTCTCGGGTGGCGAGCAGCAGATGCTCGTGATCGGCCGCGCCCTGATGTCGCGACCCAGACTTCTGCTGCTCGACGAGCCGTCCCTGGGCTTGGCTCCTCTGATCGCGGAGCGCATTTTCGAGCTCATCGTCGAACTCGCCAGGGAGGGTGTGACCGTGCTGCTGGTCGAGCAGAACGCTCATGCCGCGCTGGGGCTGGCGCATCGCGGCTACGTCCTCGAAGCCGGGCGGATCGTCCTCGAGGGTTCCGACTTGCTGACGCATCCGCGCGTGCGCGAGGCGTATCTCGGCGACACTGCGCCGGACCTATAGGCACGACGGCCGGCAGCCTTCAGGAAGGCTCGGCGGACACCGGAGGCTGGCGCGTCGCGCTGCCGGCGGCCAAGTGAATCTCGGCCACCGGGTTGAGGCCGGCCACCCAGCTCCTGTGGCGTGAGAACACGTCCATGTCATGTCCGGGGACGATGCGATCTAGGCGGTCGTCGACGACGCGTCGCAGCCTCTCGAAGGCGCGCATCATGTTCCACGCATTACCCTGAATGTAGCCGGGCGGCCACATGCGCTCCAGGTTCGAGTACCAGTACACGCAATCGCCTGCCAATACGAACGGACCGTCCATGGTCGTGACCTCGACCCATTGCGAACCGAAGGTGTGCGTGTCTTCGGCGAGCCGGCACCATATGCCGGGGCTTACCTCGTGGTCCCCGTCGAGGAGCGTTACCCGGCCATCGCGGACCGCCGCGTCGAAACGACGCAACACGTCGACATCGAGCGACGACAGCATCCAGGACTGCTTGCCGATGGACAGTTCTGGGATGGAGTCGACCACCTCCTGCCATTTCTCGTATTCGCGCCGCTGCACAAAGAGCCGGGCATTGGGGAAGGCGTCGAAATTTCCTGCGTGATCGAAATGCAGATGTGTGAGGATCACGGCATCGACTTCGTCGGGCCGCACGCCGACCTTGCCCAGAATGGCGTCGGGTTGCTCGAAATCGTCAAATTTCCGGCCGCTCATCGAAATGCCGGACTTGAAGCCGACGTCGACCAATGTCAGCTGGCGTGGCGCCGTGCGTGGCCCGCTCTCCACCAGAGAATAGAGCATCGGGATGTCGACCAGTCCCTCGTTGCTGCGAACGAGCACGCCACCCATGAAGTCTGCTGGCAGGCGGCCGCGAGCGTAACAGAAGGTCCAAATCGAGTGATCGGGCGCCATGGTCGAAGCTGCGCTCAATCGGCTTGCGGTCGGCGAGCCGCGCCTGCTCCCGCGGCCCCAGGGATCGCGCCTCCCGCCCATGCCAGGGTGGCCGATCTAGCCAGCCCGCCGCTCGGCGCGGCGCCGCTTTCGTTGTGATGACTATGACGCGTGCCGAGTGTGAGACGTATCACGTCCGGCAGGAAGTGGGGATGGTGCCCCGACTCCCGCAGCCGCTCGAGATCGGCCCGGCGCGGCGCCTGCTTTTCCTCATCCACGCAGCTACTCCCCGTATCAGCGCCGCCCATCGTGACGGTCCGCATACAATGCGATTGCCAAACTTCCCACGGACGGATAATAGACGATAATCGGTGGCGTCAAGAATAATCGATTATCTGGCCCGCGGTTCGACTTTTGCCCACTTGGCGGCGAACAGCCCGGAGCAATGCTTTGATGGTTCCATTGCGCATAGACGTCCACCATCACATTCTGCCGCCCGGGTACACAGCCGAGGTCGGCGACTCCCGGATTGGGCCGCTCATTGTGGCTGGGCGCACCCCGGACTGGTCTCCCGCGCGGTCGCTCGAGGCGATGGATCGTAACGGCATCGCGACGGCGGTGACGTCGATTTCGGCACCCGGTCTCTGGTTCGGTGACGTGCAAGCAACGCGGAAGCTCGCTCGCTACTGCAACGAATACGCCGCAACAATGCGGCGAGACCACCCCGGTCGCTTTGGGTTTTTCGCAAGTTTGCCACTGCCTGATATCGATGCAAGCCTTGCCGAAATCGAGTATGGGTTGGACGTCCTGCGCGCAGACGGGATAGGGCTGCTCACGAACTATGATGGCCGCTATCCGGGCGACGAGGCGTTCGCCCCCGTCTTTGATGAGCTCAATCGGCGCGGCGCCATTGTGTATTTTCACCCGGCTGCGGCACCCTGCTGCTCTTGTCTACCGGAGATTCCGGCGGCGACACTCGATTTCCCCTTCGATACGACGCGCGCCGTTACGAGCTTGCTCTACAGCGGCGCATTGTCTCGCTTCCGGAGGATCCGTTTCATCTTTTCGCACGCCGGAGGGACCGTCCCGTTCTTGGCCCAGAGGATTGCACGACTCGCCGTCAAGCCTGAGTTCAAGCGGCACGTGCCCGACGGCGTCGTTACTGAACTGCAGCGGCTCTTTTATGATACCGCCCTCTCCGCCAATCTCTTTACCTTCCGGTCGCTGCTGCAGCTCGTGTCCCCGGCGCAGGTCCTATTCGGCAGCGACTATCCTTTCGCGCCTGAATCTACTTTGGTCGACACGGTCCGCGGACTCAGCGAACTCGGTTTGACGGATGTCGATCTTTTGGCGATAGAGCGTGACAACGCTCTGCGGCTAATGCCAAATCTCAAAACCAATGTGCTCGTCACATGAGCAACCGCGGGCTCATAAGGCGCCACGGCGACACAGCATGCCGGGGTGTCCAAATTCGGCCGCGCAATGGCCGGCGCGTTTGCCGGTTTCGCGATGATGCTGTCGACCGCATCGGATACGCGAGGCGGGGTGGTTCCGGATGGGGAAGGTACTGGCTGGGACGCTCCGCACCCTGTAGTCCGTGTTCGATCAGCGTAGCGAATTGGCCCGGCACGCGCTCGGCCGTAGATCCCAGATCAGCGTCGAGGACGGTTGAACGCGCTGCGGGGGCCTAGCTCCGCGGTAGCCAATGACGCGCCACATCGACGAGCGAGATGACGTCGCCCAGCAAGAAGCGGACGGTCGCGAGCGTCATCTCATGCGCCGGCGCCGTATGCGAGGCGACGCAATCCTCGATCAGGACGCAGTAATATCCGAGCGCGTGCGCATGCCTGAGCGTCGTCTCGACGCAGATATTGGTTTGCACGCCGGCGAAAATGAGGGTGCGGATACCGCCGGCCTGCAGCTCGAGATCGAGCCCGGTACCGACGAAGCCGTCATAGCTGTGCTTGTCGATCACGCACTCGCCGGGCTCCGGCTGAACGCCGTGCCAGTCATGCCCCCAGGTACCCGGGATGCAGCAGCCTTCGCTGATGCCGTGCGCGGCAAGGCGCGCCCGCATGCTTTCCGGCAGCCCACCCGGATCGTAATCGGCCCTGAGCCAGAACACCGGAATGCCGCTGCGGCGCGCGAGATCGGCAAGCCGATTCACCGGCCCGGCGACGCGGCTGCAGGCGCTTGGATCCTTCTTGACGACGCGCTCGATATAGCCGCCTGCGGCGCAGAAGTCGTTTTGCATATCGACGACCAGCACGGCCACGTGACGCGGTTCGAGCCGATCGCCGAGGTTCAGCAGCAGGTCGGAAGCGGTCGGCCTCTCACCGTCCGCAGTCACGAGGTGAGCTTCCAGTCGACACCGCCCATGCCGCAGCGCAACGGCACCGAGGGCACGTAGAAGACCGGCTCGGCGGGACGGCTGCCGGCCGCGCCCAGCGCTACCAGCCAGGCCAGGAGCTCCACCGTGCCGCCATCGCCGGCCGCGATCATCTTCTCGATCGTGACCTCGCGCAGCACGTGCGCCGCGTCGCCCGTGCCGAGTAGGTCGAGGAACCGGCGATCGAAGGCCTCGTCGACGGCGAAATATTTCGGACCGCCGGGATCGTGCGACAGGCCGCCCGTCGCCATGATCGCGACGCGCGCCTTGCCCGGCCAGGCGCGGATCACCTCCGCCAGCGCACGGCCGAATTCGACGCAGCGCGCCGGCTCCGGCAGTGGCGGGACCACGCAGTTCATATGGATCGGGACCAGCGGCACATCATGCTCGGGCGTGAGGAATTTGAGCGGCACCGACCAGTTGTCGTCGAATTCGAGCTTGTCGGAGAAGGCGAGATTGATCCCCTTGCGCGCGCAGTCGCGCACGATGGTGCGCGCCAGCTCCGGATGTCCCGCGACCTCGTAGTCCGGCACGTTCACCCAGTCGCGAAACCACTCGGCGGGCCCGCGCCAGCGCGCGGCGGTGCCGACGCACCAGTCGGGGATGTTGTCGAGGCGGAAATTGAGCAGGTGGTCGTTGGCGATACCGACGATCACTTCGGGCCGGGCGGCACGCAGTCGGCCAGCCATGCGCGCATATCCCTCAAGCAGTGCCTCCTGCTCGTGCGGCGGCGCCTTGTCGAGCCAGCCGGTGGCGCCGGGCGCATGGGCGAGTGCGATGATGGAGACGATCTCTGCCATGGGTGCTGCCTTTCCTCGCGCCTCTACTTGAGCATCTTCTCGGCGTAGAGCTGGGCGGCCTCGCTCTCGTTGTGGTTATGGCGCGCGCCGCGGAAGAGCCGCGTCACCTGCGGCAGGAAATAGGGATGGACCCCGAGATCCCCCAGGCGCTTGAGGTCGACTTGGCGCAGCGCCTGTTTTTCCTCCTCGGAGAGGCCGTACTCACGCATCAGCCCCTCGAGATCACCTTGGAACCGCTGCCGCAGCCTGGCCTCACGGCGCACCTCGAAGATCAGCCGGTTGCAGGGCAGTGTCTTGTCAGTCTGCATGATGCCCATCGTGCCGCTCCGCCCCGTTGCCCGCCGAGAATGCGATTGCCAAACACGTTCCTGACGGATAATAGATGATAATCGGTGGCGTCAAGGATAATCGATTATCTGACCCGCCCTCTGCCCGCCGCGGCCGCGGCGGCACACCTTGGAATGCCTGGGGAGCCATGGTCTCACGCGCGGACAATCTCGCCCTGGACACCATTGTCGAAGCGGGAAGGAACCTGGCCGGCGGCATCGCCACCCGCTTGCGCACCGACATCGTCTCCGGCGCCTTCCGGCCGGACACCAAGCTCTCGATCGACGAGCTGCGCCTGCGCTACGGGGTCAGCCTCTCGCCCCTGCGCGAGGCGCTGTCGCGGCTCGCCGCGGAGGGCTTCGTCGTGCTCGAGGACAAGAAGGGCTTTCGCGTGGCGCCGGTCTCGCGCGACAACTGCCTGGAAGTGGCGCGGCTGCAGCAGCTTACGGAGCCTTATGCCATGACCCAGGCGATCGCCCGGGGCGATGCGGCCTGGGAAGAGCAGATCGTCGCCGCCTATCACAGCCTGTCGCGTCTCGAGCGCTCGGAGCGCAAGGACGGGAGCGCGGTCGATGCCTGGGAGCAGCAGCACCGCCGCTTTCACGCGGCGCTGATCGCCGCCTGCAGCATGCCGGTGCTGCTCACCTTCTGCGCCTCGCTGCATGACTTCGCGGCGCGCTACCGTCGCCTCTTCCTCGCCTCGCACCCCCTCGATCCCGGCGTCGCCGGCGAGCACCAGGCGATCATGCAGGCGGCGCTCGACCGCAAGCCGGAGGAAGCGGGTGAACTGCTGCGCGGCCATGTCGAGCGCACGGCGCAGAACATCCTCGGCGCGCTCGAGGGCGAGGCACGCGCGTGACGCCACAGAGATCATCCGAGCGAGACAATGGAAGGCAGCGTCAAATGAGCATCATCCGGTATTCCTGTCTCCTGGCCGCCGGCCTCGGCCTTGCCGTGGCGGTTTGCCTGCCGGCGGCGCGGGCCGAGACCGTCAAGGTGGGCGTGGTCCTGCCGCTCTCCGGCGGTGCGGCCGATGTTGGCCAGACCGAGGTGCGGGCGTTGAAGCTCTACTACAAGCAGCACAAGGCGGAGCTCGGCGATAACGACATCGTCCTCATCGAGCGCGACTCCAAGGAGCCCAGTGGCGCCACGGCGATGACGCTGACGCGCGAACTCGTGGTGCAGGACAAGGTCGACCTTCTCCTCGGATATCAATTCTCGCCCGATGCGATCGCCAGCGCCAAGGTCGCGACGCAGGCGAAGAAGCCGATGATCCTGGTCAACGCGCAGTCCTCCTATCTCACGACCCTCTCGCCCTACATCGTCCGTCTCTCCACCACGATCTGGCAGATCTCCTATCCCGCCGGCCGGTACGCCTATGAGAAGCTCGGCTGCAAGTCGCTGATCGTCGGCTACAGCGACTTCGCGCCCGGACGCGATGTGTTGGCCGCGGTCAAGGCTGGCTATGAGAAGGCTGGCGGCAACCTCATGGATGCGGTGCCGATGGGGGGGCCGGCGCAGGTGCCGGACTACACGCCTTTCCTGCAGCGCATCGCCAACGAGCATCCGAAGTGCATGTTCGTCTTCACGCCAGCGGGCAATTTCAATCCGCCGCTCGCACGCACCTACAGCGACCTTCGCATGAAGCAGTCGGGGATCCGGTTCCTCGGCACCGGCGACGTCAGCGACGACACGACGCTGCAGCAGCTCGGGGACAACGCGGTCGGCTGGATCACCGTCGGCCACTACACAGCCGACCTCGACACGCCGGCCAACCAGCAGTTCGTCGCCGCTTGGCGCAAGGAATACGGCAACGACGTCCCGCCGGACTTCTTTGCCGTCCAGGCCTATGACGCGATGGCCGCGGTTTTCCACATCGTCAAGACGCTGAACGGCCATATCGACGCCGACAAAGCGATCGCGTCGCTTAGGGGCTGGCGGCATGACAGTCCGCGCGGGCCGATCATGATCGATCCCGAGACCCGCGACATCGTGCAGAACATCTATGTGCAGGAGATCGTGAAGCGGGATGGCAAGCTCGCGATCAAGATCCTCGATACCATCCCGGCCGTGAAGGATCCCTGCAAGGCGCTGAAGGCCCCAGCCTGCGCCAAATAGCGCGCGGGGCGGGCTTGGTCATGTCGCCGTCGCTGCACGCGGCCCTCAGCATCCTGTTCGATGGCCTCGGCTACGCCATGATCCTGTTCACCATGTCGGTCGGCCTGTCGGTGACCATGGGCCTGATGGGCGTCGTCAATCTTGCCCACGGCGCCTTCGCGATGCTGGGCGGCTACGTCGCCATGGTAGTGACCACGCGATTGGGCCTTCCGTTCCTGCCGGCGCTGGCGCTCGCATCGCTTACCGTGTTGGCCGCCAGCGTGCCGGTCGAGCGCACGCTTTATCAGCGTATCTATCGCCGCCCGGAGCTTCAGCAGATGCTGCTGACCATCGGGCTCACGATGATCCTGATGGCGCTCACGACCTTCGCCTTCGGGCCGGCGCCGGTGTCGCTGCCGCTGCCCGATTTCCTCAATGGCCAAATCATCCTCGCCGGCCGCGGCTTTCCGGTCTATCGCGCATTCATCGTCCTGATCGGCGTCACCCTCTTTATTGTCCTCCGGCTTGGGCTGGAGCGGACCATGCTCGGCGCCAAGATCCGAGCGGCGGTCGACAACCCTGCCATGGCGGAGGCGGCCGGCATCGACACGCGCTGGCTCTTCACGCTTACCTTCGCGCTCGGCACAGCGCTCGCTGCGCTCGGCGGCGCGCTCGCCGTCAATGTCGTCGGGCTCACGCCGCGCTTCGCGCTCGAATATCTGGTCGTGCTGCTGGCGGTCATCTCCATGGGCGGGCTCGGCACCGTGACGGGTACCTTCGTCGCCTCGCTGGTGATCGGAACGATCGAGAATGCCGGGCGCTATCTTTTTCCGGCGGGCGGCGCCTTCTTCATCTATGCGGCGGTGGTGCTGGTGCTGCTCTACCGCCCGGCGGGACTCTATGGCCGATCCTGACCCTCTGGAGGCCGCCGCCGATCCGGAGGCGCTCGGTCGGGCGGCACAAGCATTCGTGCGGGCGCGCGACGACCTGCGGCCGGCCGACGCGATACCATGGCTCCTGGCGCTCGCCGTGCCGTTCCTGCTGTCGCAGGAATGCGCCTTCGGCACGCAGATCCTGATCATGGTCCTCTTCGCCCTGTCGCTCGACTTCATCCTCGGCTATGCAGGGATCGTGACGCTCGGCCAAGCGGCCTATTTCGGGCTCGGCGCCTATACGGCCGGACTGCTCTCCGCGCGCCTCGGCTGGAACGAGCCCATCTCCGGTCTGCTCGCCGCCGGCTTGGTCGCGGCGGCGGCGGGCGCGGTTTCGGGATGGATCCTGCTGCGCTATCGGCATCTCGCCTTGCTGATGCTGACGATCGCCATTTCGACCATCCTCTACGAGCTTGCCAACACCTGGTCCTGGCTCACCGGCGGCTTCGATGGGCTTATGGGCATCAGCATCTCGCCGCTGCTCGGCGTCTTCGACTGGGATCTCGAAGGACGCACGAGCTATCTCTACGCCCTCGTTGTTTCGATGCTGTGCTTTTTGGCGCTGCGCCGCATCACCGTCTCGCCCTTCGGCCAGACGCTGCACGGCATCCGCGAGAACACCGCGCGCATGCGCGCCATCGGCGTCCCGGTGCTGGGGCGCCTGACCCTTGCCTACACGATCTCCGCCGGCATCGCCGGTATCGGCGGCGGCTTGCTAGCACAGGCCAACAGCTTCATCACCATGCAGGTGCTGAGCTTCGACACCTCGGCGGCGGTACTGACGATGCTGGTCCTGGGCGGCACGGGCCGCCTTTACGGCGCGATGGTCGGCGCCGTCGTCTATATGCTCGCCGCCGATCGCCTCGCCCGGCTGAGCCCGGAATATTGGGAGCTCGGTGTCGGCCTTCTCCTGGTGTTCGTGGTGCTGGTCTGCCCCGACGGCCTGTTCGGCGTTGTCGACCGGCTCCGCCGCCGCGGCTGGCGGTGGCGCCAGTGAGCGGGACGGGCGTTCCCGTGCTGCTGTCGACCACGGGCCTGTCGATGAGCTTCGGGCCGTTCCAGGTGATCCGCGGCGTCGACCTCGCCTTGCGCCGCGGCTGCCGGCACGCGCTCATCGGCCCCAACGGCGCTGGCAAGACCACCTTGGTCAACCTGCTGACCGGCGTCCTGCGCCCGGGCCGCGGCACCATCGCGATCGGTGGCAAGGATGTGACGCGTCTCTCGGAGCGCGAGCGGGTGCGCCATGGCCTTGCCCGTACCTTCCAGATCAACCAGCTTTTCCGCACGCTGACCGCCTTCGAGAACGTGTCGCTGGCGGTGAGCCGGCGGCTCGGCCGCGACGGCGTGCTATGGCGCAGCCGCAAGGCGGAGCGGCGCACCGCCGCCGAGGCGATGGGGGTGCTCGAGCGCGTCGGCCTCACGGACGATGCCTTTCGACCCGTGCGCGAACTTTCCTACGGCAGCCAGCGGCTGCTGGAGATCGCCCTCGCTCTCGCCATGGATCCCGCGATCCTGCTGATGGACGAACCGGCGGCAGGCGTTCCTCTCGGCGAGCGCGACCGCGTGCTCGACACCGTCGACGCGCTTGGGCCCGAGCTCGCCATCCTTATCATCGAGCACGACATGGATCTGATCTTCCGCTTCGCCAGCGAGATCACCGTGCTGGTTGACGGCGCGGTGCTGCGCCACGGCACGCCCGACGAGGTCGCGCGCGACGAGCGCGTGCGCGACGCCTATCTCGGCGTCGCCCGCGATGGCTGAGCCGGCGCTCGAGATCGTGGGCCTGCGGGCCGGCTACGGCGAGACTGTCGTGCTGCACGACGTCTCGCTGCTGGCGCATCGCGGCGAGCGGCTGGCGATCATCGGCCGCAACGGTGCCGGCAAGACGACGCTGCTCTCGAGCGTCGTCGGGCGCGCGCGCGTGCATGGCGGCACCGTCCGGCTCTTCGGCGCCGATATCGCGCGGCTTGCCGGCAATCGCCGCGCGGCCGCCGGGCTCGGCCTCGTGCCCCAGGAACGCGAGGTGTTTCCCTCGCTCACCGTGCACGAGAACCTGCTGGTGGCGCGGCGGCCGGGTCGGTGGACGCTGGAGGCGGTCTGCGCGCTTTTCCCACGCCTCGCGGAGCGGATGCGGCATTACGGCAACCAGCTCTCCGGCGGGGAGCAGCAGATGCTGGCGATCGCTCGCGCGCTCATGGGCAATCCCTCGGTGCTCCTGCTCGATGAGCCGACTGAGGGCCTTGCCCCTCTCATCGTGGCCGACCTGGCGGCGGCGATCGAGCGCATTGCCGGGGAGGATGCGCTCACGCTGCTCATCGTCGAGCAGAACGCCCGCCTTGCCTTGCGCATGGCGCCGCGCGCCGTGGCGCTCGAGAGCGGCGCCATCCGCTTCGACGGGCCGAGCGCGGCGCTGGCGGCCGATGAGACGCTGCTCGCGGCGCTGGTCGGTGTCGAAGGCGGCCGCGCGTCGACAGCGCGAGCCCGGAAGCGCCCGCTCGGCTCCTAATCAGGCTGCGGCGGTGGCGCCGAGCGCCGATGCAATGGCGCCGGCCACCGCTTCCGCCTCGCGCTGCAGCAGTTCGCGGCCGCGCTCGCGGCTGGCGCCGGCAGGATCGCCGAAATATCCCAGCGGCGTCGTGCGCAGCGCGTGCTCGCCGCCCTTGCGCCACTCGAGCAGATCGGCCTGCACCAGATTCGTAGGCTGAAGCTGCGGTAGGACTTGGTCGCGCACCACCTCGGGAAAGGCCGCCCAGACCAGCGACGTCTCCCAATCTCCGGCGTGCACATCGAGGTGGTTTCCGCCGGCGGAGGCGACCGCATCGCCGATCGCCAGATGCGGATCGGCGGGATCGAAACCCAGACGTGCGATGGCGGCGCGCTTTACCACCATGCGGCCCTCGATCCCGGCGGCGCGGCTTCCCTGTCGCACGCCGTCGAGCAGCGTGCGGTTGTGCAGCGCATCGCCATGGCCCGAAAGGCAGAAGAGGCGCGTGAAGCCGTCCTTCTTCAGGCTGAGGAAAACATCGGTCATCAGCTCGATCATCACTGCCGGCCGCACCACGAAGGAGCCGGCAAAGCCGCCGGTGACGTGGTTCACCCCCCAATAGAACGGCGGAACGATCACGCTCTCGATCCCCCGCGCCGCCAGCATCGACCGTGCCCCGCGGAGGATCGCCGCCGGCACGTAGACATCCGTCGCCAGCGGCAGGTGCGGGCCATGCTGCTCGATGACGCCCAGTCCCCAGAGCGCCACCGCGCCCTTGCGCGCTGCGTGTTCGATCTCGGGATAGGTCATGTCGGCCATGGTGTCGTGGAACACCGAATGCCCGCCCGGGGTGATCGGATCGCTCGTCATCGCGTGCGACGCTAGGCGCACCGTCGGAGATGGTCAAGATCGAATGCCGGCATGCCAGCCGGGATCAGCGCCGATGCGCGTCGCACAATACGCCGGGGTGGATCTCGTCGATCGCCTGTCATTCGGCTCCAGGGAGCGATCCCGCAGTATCGCTTTAAATCGGCAGCTTCCGGCACCGATCGGCGACCGGACCTATGCCGATGACCAGCCGGCTCCCGGCGGCGCCCATTCGCCGGCGCGAATTCCTTGGTCCTGGTGCCGAAATCGATCACTATTCCGGTTGAGGCAGCTACCAACGCGGAGGATTGCGGATGCCGAAAGTCATTGTCCAAACCAGCACGGCGCCGGTCACCGGCTTCACCGACAAGAGCGCGCCGTCGCCGCTGGCGCAGGCGATCCGCGCCGGCGATTTCCTCTATATCTCCGGCCAGGGGCCGCTCGACCCCTCGACGAAGGAGGTTGTCTCCGCCGACATTCGGGAGCAGACGAAGCAGGTGCTGAAAAACCTGCTCGCCGTCATCGATGCCGGCGGGGGAACGCTAGCGCAGGTCGTCAACATGCGGGTGTGCCTGCGCGACGTGGCCGATTTCCCCGCCTTCAACGAGACCTTCCGCGAGTTCATGGCCGGCGAGAAGGTGACGCGGACCTGCATTGGCGGCACGCCGCACCGCAAGGGCGTCAATGTCGAGGTCGACGCCGTCGTCTATCTCGGCTGAGCGGAGATGCGTCCGATGATCCAAATGCCGATTGCCGATCTGCGCGAGCACGGCCGGCGCCTGACCGAGACGGGGCAGCGCGTCTCGGTGCTGTGGCAGGCGCCGGGTTCGATCGCCTTCGTCGCCCGCGGCCGCGAATACCGCAGCGAGTTCCATGTGAACCCCGCCGACGAGGTCATGTACATGATCAAGGGGACGATGAAGCTGCACTACCGCCAGCCGGACGGCCGCGAGGAGATCGCGGTGCTGCCCGAAGGATCGACCATCTTCACCCCCGGCGGCGTGCCGCATTCGCCGCGCTTCCCGCCGGACGCGCTCCTCTTTGTGATCGAGCGCGGGCGGCGCGCGGGCGAGATCGACAAGTTCCACTGGTACTGCCCGAACTGCGACCACTTCCTGCACGAGGAGACCTTCGAGGTGACCGACTACGCCGCCGATCCCGTCTCCAAGGCCTATCGCCGCTTCTTCGATAGCGAGGCGGCGCGCACCTGTTCAGCCTGCGGTCACGTGATGCCGGCACCGGCGATGTAGGGTGGTCGCAGAACTCGGCGCTTAATGCCGGGGTCCAGGTCCGTCGCCCGTCACCTGCTCTGGTTCCCGGCTTGCGCCGGGAGGGCGACGGCGATGGGTGACGTGCTCTCGGAGGGCGGCACCCGGAAGCGACCGGGGGACGGCGCGGATCTCCTCGATAAGGAGCCGAGCGCCAGGGGAGATGTGGTCGTGCGCGCGTCGCAGGATGCCGATCGGCCGCAGCACCTCGGGGAGATCGACCGGCAGGGTCACGAGACCGCCTGCGGCGAGTTCGTGGTGGAAGAGATGGCGCGAAGCGGCAGTGATCATGTCGCTTTCGACCAGCAGCCCGCGAATGATGGAGAGGTCCGATGATGCCGCGGCTGCGACCGGCGGCGGCAGGCCCAGCGCCGCGAACGCCTCATCGACCACGCGCCGCGTCGGGGTACCCTCGCGCGGCAAGATCCAGACGGCGGTAGTGAGGTCTCGCGCGCGGAGCTTCTTCGCCCGGGCGAGCGGGTGGCCGGAACGGGCGATGACCACCATCCGGTCGCTGAACAGCTCCTCATGCGTGAGATCGGTGCTCGGCTCGACCGGTTGCAGCGCGCCGAGCAGGAAGTCGATATCGCCGCACTGGACGCCCGCCGTCATCGCCTCGAACGGGCCTTCCACAGTGACGACCTGCAAATGCGGATGCTTCTCCAGCAGCCGCGCGATCGCTACCGGCAGGACATGGGTTCGGCCGAAGGGCAAGGCGCCGACGGTGACGCGCCCCTTCATGAGGCCCTTCATCGCGTCGAGCTCGGAGGCGCCGAGGCGCAATTCGGCGAGCGCGCGCTTTACGCCTATCAGAAGGAGGTCGCCGGCCGGGGTGAGGCGTGATCCCGCGGCGGTCCGGCTGAAGAGTGCGAGCCCGATGCCGAGCTCGAGCTCGCGCATCGCCATGCTTACGGCTGGCTGCGAGACCCCGAGAAGCTTCGCCACCGCCGCGATGGGCTTGCGCGTGGCAAAGGACATGAACACGTCGAGCCGGCGCTGGCCCACGGCCAGAGTGAAGATCGGCGCGTTCTGCGCCCGCCCCGCCGGCCCGCCGACCGTTTCCGCGAGGGTGTCGCGGGCAGCGGCGAGCTCGGCGAAGGCGAACTCGACGCGCTTCAGCAGCAGGCGTCCCGCCTCGGTGAGCAGGGTGCCGCGGGCGCTGCGCTCGAAGAGCTCGACGCCCAAGGCGCGCTCGATCTCCTGAACCGAGCGAGAGACCGCGGATTGCGCCCGCCCCAGCTGGGCGCCCGCCTGCTTCATGCTGCCTTCCTGGCAGACCGCGTGGAACACATGCAGGTGCTTGAGGGAAGAGCTCATTGCCGCGACGCGCTTGCCGCAGGTGCGATCGCTGACGCCGGCGCGGACGGACGGACCATTTCCATCATCACCGAAGAGGGCACGACGGCGCCGATGTTGTTGCGGACAGTGGCGAGCGTGCCTTCGTGGCCGGCGCGGCTGTTGCTCCCGACGCAGTCCTCCAGCACGACGATGTAATAGCCGCGGAAGAAGCCTTCGCGCAGCGTCGAGTCGACGCAGACATTGGTGGCCACGCCGGTGATGACGAGCGTCCTGATGCCGCGGCTGCGCAGATAGTAATCGAGCGGCGTGTCGCGGAAGCCGTTGAAGCTGTGCTTGTTGACGACGAATTCGCCCGGCGCCGGTGCGATCTCGAAGAACTCGGCACCCCAGCTTCCTTCCATGCAGCAGCCTTCCATGGCGCGCTTGGCGATATGCGCGTCGGTCAGGTATTTGAAATCATAGATCGAGCGGATCCAGACGACGGGCATGCCGGCGGCCCGCGCGGCGTCGGCGACGCGGCCGATGCGGCGCGCCACCTCCCTGGCGAATCCGACATTGTAATTGCGCTCGCGCTGGAGGAAGCCGCCCTCGGCGCAGAAATCGTTCTGAATGTCGATGATGAGCAACGCCGCGTGCTCGGAGCGGAGCTGCGTATCGACGGTCGTCAAACGTTCGGCCATGAGCCGCCCCTCAGCGCGTGGCGGGCGCGGGGGCCACGGTGCTGCAGCGCCGGCAGGTGCGGAACTCCTCCGATCGGAAGAAATTTTCGTAGGCCCGCGATACCGGATCGGCCTTGTAATCGTCCACGACGAAGGTCTCCTCGTGCAGAAAATGATCGCAATTGGGGCAATACCAGTGGAAGCGGTCGATCTCGCCCGGGCGACGCGCGCGCTCGACGACGAGCTGGAAGGCGTCAGGCGCGAAGCGCGGCGAATGCGGCACGAGCGGGGGCTGGAAGAGGCAGGAGCCCTCAGGCACGACGGCGACCTTCTCCTCGCCCTCGGGCGTGCGGTAGTGGAGATTCAGGTCGCCCTTGACCGAGTACTGGATCTCGTAGCTGGGGTTGATGTGGAACTCGCTGCGGTACTCGCGCCCGCGCGCGAGGAAGCCCAGGGATTCCGAGGTGAGCCAGAGCTGATGCGTGCGCTTTCCGGTCTCGGTGAGGTAGCGCATGATCTCGTTGAGATCGAGGTTCGGCATCGGCGGCATGGTCTGCAGCGGATGGAGGGTGAGCATGGGGTGCCTCTTCATCTGAGCGGTCAGGCGGGGATGGCGAGCGCCGCTTCGATGGCGCGGGCGAGAGCGATTACCTCCTCGTCGTGATATTTGCGGCCGACGATCTGCATCCCGAAGGGCAGGCCATCGGCATCGCGGCCGAGCGGCAGGCTCAGTGCCGGCTGCTGGGTAAGGTTGAAGGGATAGGCGTAGGGGTTGGCGAGGAACCAGTTGCCGGTCGCCTCGATCTCGGCGAAGCGGGGGTGGCAGCGTGGCGCGAACTCGCCCGCGAGCGGCGCCACGGACGGGGTCACCGGGCTCAGCAGGATGTCGATGTCGCAGAATAGATCGGCGATGCGCGCCGCGAGCTCGCGCAGCCGCGTGCGGCTCGCGGCCAGCGCGTGCATGTCGACGGCGGCGCCCGCCGCGACGAGGCGCTGGAGCCGCGGATCGAGCAGCGCGCGCCGCGCCTCGGGCCACGCCGCGAAGGATTCGTAGTTGCGCGTGAGCCACAGCGTCCATTGCGCCCCCTGCGCCTCGAGCCCTGCGGCATCGACCTCGCGCACATCGTAGCCGTCGCGGTCGAGCGCCGCGGCGCAGCGCTCGACCGCGCCCGCAATCGAGGCATCGGGCGCCTCCGCCGTGCCGAAGTGTGCCGCCCAGCCGATGCGCAGGCTGCGCGGCGCGCGCGGCGGCAGGGTGCGGGCGAAGAGCGAGGAGGGATCGCGCGGATCGGGTGCCGACAGCACCGTCATGGCGAGCGCGCCGTCATCGACCGTGCGCGTGATCGGCCCCAGATGGACAAGATCGCCTAGCGCGCTCTGCGGCGCCTGCGGAATCGCGGCCCAGCTGGGCTTGAAACCGACGAGGCCGCAATAGGAGGCGGGGATGCGCACGGAGCCGCCGGCGTCGCTGCCGAGCGCCAGCGGGCCCCAGCCCGCCGCGACCTGCGCTGCCGCGCCGCTGCTCGAGCCGCCGGCAGAGTGCGCGGGATGGCGGGGGTTGCGCGTGCGGCCGGTGGCGGGGCTGTCGGAGGCCGCGGCCCAGCCGAATTCGGACGTTGTCGTCTTGCCGAAGGGGACGGCGCCGCCGCGGCGCAGCAGCGTCACGGCGGGCGCGTCCGCGGCGGCCGGCGGCTCCTCGGCGCAGGCGCGCGAGCCCCGGCGCGTCGGCCAGCCCGCGACGTTGGTGAGATCCTTGATCGAGACGGGGACGCCGTCGAGCGGGCCGAGGGCGGCGCCGGCGCGCCAGCGCGCCTCCGATGCGCGCGCGTCGGCCAGCGCGCGCTCCGGGTCGAGTAGGGCAAAGGCGTTGATCTCGCTGCGGTCGGCGGCGATGGCGTCGAAAAGCGCGCGGGTCACCTCCACCGGCGAGAGGGCGCGCCGGCCAAAGGCGTTGGCAAGCGCGCGGATGCCGAGCGAGAAAACGGCGCCCTCGGTCATGGATCGCGGTGTCCCGCGCCGTGCCAGGCGATGAGCCGGGCCTCGACGCCGAGGAAGCAGCGGTTCAAGAGGTAGCCGACGGCCGCGAGGCAGAGCACGGCCGCATACATATCGGCTGGGCGCATCGCGTATTGCGTCTGCACGATGAAATAGCCGAGGCCGCCGGCGCCGGCGATCATCTCGGCGGTGATGGTGATGACGAGCGCGAGGCCGAGCCCGACGCGCAGGCCCGAGAGGATCGACGGCAGCGAGGCCGGCAGGATGACGTAAGCCAGCGTCGCGAGGCGGCCGACGCGGAAGGTCGCGGCCGTCTGCAGCAGGGTCGTGCCGACGTCGCGTGTGCCGCCGAAGGTGTTGACCAGCACCGGGAAGAAGGTGCCGAAGGCGGTGACGAAGATCTTCAATTCGTCGCCGAGACCGAGAAACAGGATCAGCGGCGGCACGATCGCCGGGATCGGGATCGGCCGCAGCACCTCGACGACCGGGTTGAAGGCGCGCGCCGCGAGCGGAGAGGCGCCGAGCAGCAGACCGGCGACGATGCCGAAGAGGCCGCCCGCGACGAAGCCGGCCAGCGTGCGCGCGAGTGTGCCGCCAAGTGGTGCCAGCAGCTCGCCGGATCCGAGCCCGAGCACGGCGGCGCGCAGCACGGCGGTGAAGGGAGGCCAGTTGGTGCTGCCGGTCCAGCCGAGCCGCGCCGAGGCCTCCCAGAGCGCCAGCAGCGCCAGCACCAGGAGGAAGCCCGAGAGACGGGTCTCCGCCAGCCCTGTCCGCCGGGACGAGGCGGCCCGCGGCGGCGCGAGTGCCGCCGTGGCACCGGAGGGAAGCGTGGCGGACGGCTCCTCGATCATGGCCTCGTGGCGGGAGGATAGACGACCTTGGCCGGATCGATCGGCGCCGTCAGCAGGCCTTCCTGCTGCATCAGGGCGGCGGTCTTGATGATCTCGGCGGGATCGATGGTCATCGGCGCCTCGGGCAGGTCCATCTTCTGCACGAGCGCCGCCGGGAGATGGCTGTAGCCGGCGATGATCTGGGCGAGTTCCGGCGTCTTGCGGTTGGCGTTGAACCAGGCGGCGCCCTTGCGCAGTGCGCGCAGGAAGGCGGCGATCTCTTCGGGATGGGCGCGGACGAAGGCGCTGGTCGCCTCGTACTGACCGACATCGACGCCAGGCTGCACCTGCTGATAGGGCTCGCCGATGCGCCGGAACGCGGGATCGGCAAGCGCCGCGTCGAGAAAGGGGCTAACCATGAATGCGGCGTCGACCTGATGGCCCTTGAGCGCGTCGAGCATCTGCGGGAACGGCACTTCCTTGATCGTGACCTTGGCGGGATCGCCGCCGGTCTTGCGCACCCAGGCGCGGCCATAGAGCCAAAGCACGTTGGCGCGGGTGTTGACCGCGAGCGTCTTGCCCTGGAGATCGGCGCCGGTGTGAATGCCCGCGGCCGCTGGCGCGACGATGGCGGCGAGATCGGGGTCGTGTGCCCGGATCTTGCTCGCCGGCGCGACGGCGATGATGTCAAGGCCGCGCGCGGCGGCGAGGATGGTGGAGACGCTATTGCCCGCCGCGATGTCGAGCGCGCCGCTCACCACAGCGGGAATGCCGACGGCGCCCCCCGTGGTCGGGGTGGTGTCGATCTGAAGCCCTTCCGCCTTGAAGTAGCCCCTGTCGAGGGCGACGTAGAAGGGCGCGGAGTCGATGGTCGGGATCATGCCGACATGGAGCGTCTTCATGTCGGCGGCGCGCGCCAGACCGGGAGCGGCGAGAAGCACGGCGGCAAGGAGCAGCGGACGGCAGGTTCGGCGCATGAGCATGAGAGGCTCCCGGAAGGTGTGGACGGTCATTGTGCGCGCCATGGCACGGCGCGGGAGTCGAGGAAGTCGAAGGCGAGGCTCAACACCAGGCCGAGCAGCGCCAAGATCAGCAGCCAGGCGAACATGGCGACGATGTCGAAGGAGCGCTGCATGTCGAGGATGAGGAAGCCGACGCCGCCGCTGCCCGCGAGCATCTCTGCCAGCACGACCATGATGAGCCCGAGCGCGAGGCTGACGCGCATGCCGGTCAGGATCATCGGCAGCGCCGCCGGCAGGATCACCT
This sequence comes from Rhodospirillales bacterium, assembly GCA_027315365.1. Classification (GTDB taxonomy): domain Bacteria; phylum Pseudomonadota; class Alphaproteobacteria; order ATCC43930; family CGMCC-115725; genus DAHUYF01. Next base: position 22,205 of record DAHUYF010000120.1, read on the forward strand.
CGATGAGGGTGCGGCGGCGCGGGCAGCGGAAGGTGCGCGCGGTGTCGAGCAGCACAGGGTCGATGCCGTGGACGCCCTGCACGGTGTTGATCAGCACCGGGAAGAAACAGCCGATCGCCACGATCGTCACCATCGTCGTCGTGCCGATGCCGAGGAAGAGGAAGAGGGGTGGCACCAGCGCCGGCTTTGGAATCGGTCGCAGCAGCTCGACCAAAGGCTCGAACAGGCCGTAGACGGCGCGGCTGCAGCCCATCAGCAGGCCGAGCCCGATGCCGAGCGCGGCGGCGATCGTGTAGCCTGCGGCGAGCAGCCACAGCGACTGGCCGAGCGGCGCTAGCACCTCGCCGGAAGCGATGATCGCCCAGGCGGCACGGAAGGCGGTCGAGGGCGGCGGCAGGAGAACGGGGTTCGCGAGGTGGATCTCGTTCACGAGCTGCCAGAGCACGATGAGGCCGGCGAGGCCGGAGGCGCTCACACTGGCGCGGCCGAGGCGCTTCATGCGCCCCCGCCGGGGCCAGCCGCCGGCGGCGTCAGCAGCTCCGTCATCAGCTCATGCCGGAGCGCCAGGAAATGGGCCTCCTCGCGCGTGGTGATGGGATCGCGAGGGCGAGGCACGGCGACGACTCGCACCCGGCTTACGGTGGCGGGGCGGCGGTTCAGCATGACGACTCGGTCGGCCATGAACACGGCCTCGTCCACGTCGTGCGTCACCAGCACGATGGTGAGATTGCGCTTCCGCCAGATGTCGAGGACGAGTGCCTGCAGCTCGAGCCGCGTCAGCGCGTCGACGGCGCTGAACGGCTCGTCAAGCAGCAGCACCTCGGGCTCGGCGGCGAGCGCGCGGGCGATCGCGACGCGCTGCTGCATGCCGCCCGAAAGCTGCCAGGGAGGACGATCAGCAAAACCCTCGAGCCCGACGATCTTCAGGTACTCGAGCGCCCGACCGCGGCGCTCGGCGCGCTCGACGCCGCGGCTCTGCAGCGCGAACTCGACGTTGCGCACGACCGTGCGCCAGGGAAAGAGCGACTTGGCATATTGCTGGAAGAGGTAGATGAGCTTCGGCGGCGGCGCGGTCACCGTCGCGCCATCGAGCGTCACCGCGCCTGCGCTCGCCGGCAGCAGCCCGGCCATGATCTGCAGCAGAGTGGATTTGCCGCAGCCCGAAGGCCCGAGGATGGCGACGAACTCGCCGGCGCGGACGTCGAGCGACACGTCGCTCAGCGCGACCATGGGTGCGCCGCCGCGCACCGTGAACTCGCGGCGGACATTGCGAAGGCTGAGCGTCACCTCGCCGACGCGGGGTAGTGCAGTCTCCGAGGAGGCGATGGAGCCGGTCGGTTGCTCCTTGCGCGCCTCGCCTTTGCCCGCCGCCACGCCCGTCTGGCCCTCGGGTGGATCCTCGATCGACAAGCCGGCCTCTCCCGCCGCGGCGAGAGGCCGGATCATGCCATCCCCCGGCTTCGAGCGGCAACGTCGTCGAGGAACGCCAGCGTCCGCTGCCGCACGAGATCCGCCTGCGGCGGATCGAACATCGGGCGATAGGGATTGACGAAGGAGTGGCCCGCGCCAGGATAGCGATGGAGTGCCACGTGGGGGGTGCCGGCAACCAACTCCGCAACGGCGTCGATCTCCGGCAGCGGCACGTGCTCGTCGGCAAGGCCGTAGTGAAGCTGCACCGGCGCCGCCAGCGCGCGCATCGCGGCGGGATAGGCCGAGAGGCCGAGCCCGTAATAGCTGACGGCGCCGGCGAGCCCGGCCGGCGATGCGGCCAGCACGGCGAGCCGGCCGCCGATGCAGTGGCCGATCGCCACGATGCGGTTGGTGCGTGCGATGTCGCGGAGCGCTGCTGCGGCGGCCGCGATGTCGGCGACCGCGCACTCGATGTCGAGCGCCGCGAGGCGCGCGATCGCGACTGCGCGCTCCTCGCCTTCATAGGCAAGCGCCTGCGGCTGGTCGGCGCACCAGAAGAGGTTCGGCGCGAGCACGACATGCCCGTGTTGGGCGAGGCCCTCGGCGGACTCCCGCATTGCCGGCGTGAGGCCGAACATCTCCGGCAGCAGCAGCACCGCCGGCGGCCGCGCGGCTTCGGGGCGCACGCAATAGGCATCGAAAGAGCGCCCCGGTAGGGGCGCCGAGGGGGCAAGGGTGATGCTGCTACCGGCCACGGCGTCGCCCAAGGTCGCCCGCGGATATTGCGATCCGCGCCTCGTCCTGCGCCGTCAGCATCGGAGCCTCATCGAGAATCCTGATGTCGATGTCATGCCCTCGCCACCATTAACGAGCAGAAGCACCATGGAATCGACAGGAAAATCCTTTTCCGGATATCGAATTTCCTTATGGACCCGGCGAAGCAGCGAAGCGCGCGGCGGGCTCGTCCTGTCTGGGTGAAGCTTTCCTGCATGCTTTATAGTTCGGTGCGTTTCGGCGCCCAAATTTGCGAGATCGCTCCCAATCCTGGGGCTGACGCACTTTTGGTGTCATTCGGCGCGGGTGAGTGACTCCTCAATTCCACTGAATATCAGCAGCTTACGACGCCGATCGGCGCCGGGACCCCACGCCGAACTACACACCGGCGCCCCCGATCCCGAAAGACTCACTTCCAGGATTCCGCTTTAATCCCAAGCAAGCCAAAATCGGCCGATCCCTGCCGGCGTCCTTCCTCGGATCGTGATGTGGGAGGTTTCATCGCGGTCGGGGCCGCTCTATGGAAGATCCTTTTCTTTTGGGGCTATGACAACGGAGACGGATTGATGATACGCCCATGCGCCGAAGCGGACCTGCCTGTCGCAGAGAGCATCATCAATGATGCGGCCCGCGCCTACCGAGGTGTGATTCCCCCCGATTGTTGGCACGAACCCTATATGTCGCGCTCCGAACTGATGGCCGAGATCGCTGCCGGAGTCGCATTCTCAGGGTGGGAAGATGAAGATATCGGTACCCTTGTCGGCGTCATGGGACTGCAGACGGTGCGCGACGTCACCTTGATCCGCCATGCCTACGTTCAATCGAGTCATCAAGGTCGAGGCATTGGCGCGGTGTTGCTTGGCGCGCTCGCGGGCCAGACCAAGGGACGGCTGCTGGTCGGCACCTGGGCAGCCGCCGAGTGGGCAATCCGCTTCTACCGTCGGCGTGGCTTCGTGCAAGTCCCAGCCCCCGAGAAGGAGCTGCTGCTCAAGACCTATTGGAGCGTCCCTCTGCGCCAGCAAGCGAGTTCCGTGGTGTTGGTTCGCGACGGGACGGAGTGATGCGTGGGCAAGCGGACTGGATGAAGTGCCCTGTCCTCCACATTCTCCGAGCCGGGTGCGTGTGGCATGTAAAAGGGCTGCCCCAAGCGCCCGCTCAGGTGACCGAGCGAGTGCGGATGCCCGGAGGTGCGGGAGCCGGCTGTTTCATATTCGATCATGCCGTGCTTCTTCTTGACACGACCTCCGCCTCTGCGCCTAATGAGTTGCAAACGGGGTATCCGGAGGCGGAAGGGAGGTGCCTGATGCGCCGCGCTGCGCCGACATTTGGGCGCGAACAGCTACATGCGTTGGGCGGGCGGCT
>DAHUYF010000125.1 GCA_027315365.1 Rhodospirillales bacterium
GCTCGACCAGGACGCGCCGGACCTCTCGCCGGCGCCGATCGCCGATGGCGAGCGCCGCGCCCCGCTCCGCCCCGACCATCTCGCCTACATCATCTACACCTCGGGCTCCACAGGCAGCCCGAAGGGCGTCGCCATCAGCCACCGCAGCCTGACCAACAAGATCGTCACGCTCGGCCGGCGCTTCGGCGTCGGCCCGGGCTTCGGCTATGCGCTGCTGGCCAATCCGGTGTTCGATCCCTCGGTCGAGCAGATCGCGGTGCCGCTGGCGCATGGCGGTCGGGTGGTGATCGTCGACGCGGCGTCGCAGGCCTCGGCGGCGGCCTTCTGGTCGCTGATCGCCGGCGAGCGGGTGCGGCTGCTGAACGGCGTGCCGGCCTTCCTCGCCGAGGTGCTCGACGGCGCGCCGGCGGGATTGCGGCTGGAGCATCTCGTGCTCGGCGGCGAGGCGTTTCCGACGACGCTGCTGGAGCGCATCCGCGGCCGGCTCCAGGTTGGCGAGATCACCAACTTCTACGGCCCGACCGAGGCGACCATCGACGCCACCGGCTATGTCGCCGCCGCCGAGGAGCCCGGCCGCTGGCTGCCGATCGGCGCGCCGCTGCCGAACTACCGGGTCTATGTCCTGGATGCGTCTCTGGAGCCTGTTCCTGTCGGGGTGGCTGGGGAGCTTTATCTCGGCGGGGTGGGGCTGGCGCGGGGCTATGTCGGCCGTCCCGATCTGACGGCGGAACGGTTCGTGGCGGATCCGTTTGGGCCCGCCGGGGGCCGGCTGTACCGGACGGGGGATCTCGGGCGCTGGCGGGCGGACGGGGTGGTTGAGTTCCTCGGCCGGTCGGACGGGCAGGTGAAGCTGCGCGGCCTGCGCATCGAGCCCGGGGAGATCGAGGCGGCGCTGCTGGAGCACGGCGCGGTGGCGCAGGCGGCGGTGGTGGTGTGGCGCGAGCGGCTGGTGGCCTATGTGGTGGCGCGCGGGGCGGCGGCCGGCGCACCGGCGCTGCGGGCGCATCTGGCGGCGCGGCTGCCGGCGCACATGCTGCCGCAGGGCTATGTGTTCCTGGCGGCGCTGCCGCGCACGGCGAGCGGCAAGCTCGACCGCCGCGCGCTGCCCGAGCCGGTGTGGCGCGAGGCGGAGGGCTACCAGGCGCCGCAGGGGGCGGTGGAGGAGCTGCTGGCGGCGCTGTGGGCCGAGCTGCTCGGCCTCGAGCGCGTCGGCCGCCACGACAACTTCTTCGCCTTGGGCGGCGACAGTATTCTCAGCATTCAGCTCGTAGCGCGTGCGCGCGCCGCGGGGGTCGAACTGACGCCGCGGCAGATCTTCCAGCAACCGACCCTCCTCGACCTCGCCGCGATCGCCGGACGGCGGACGACCGTCGCCGACCGGCCCACGAGCTACGGCACGCCGGTGCCGCTGACGCCGATCCAGCATTGGTTCCTGGCCCATCCGGGACCGCTGCACCACTTCAACCAGGCCATCCTGCTGCAGCTGCCGCCGCGGCCCGACGCCGCGCGGCTCGAGCGCGCGCTTGCGGCGGCGGCCGCGCATCACGATGCCTTGCGGATCAGGCTCTTCCGCACGGAAGAAGGCTGGCAGCAGCAGATTGCGCCGCCGGACGAAGACGGTCGCGGGCCGCTGCTGGTCCATCTCGATCTTTCCACCGCAAGCGCCGCCGCCCGAACGGCGCATCTCGAGGACGCGGCGGCACGGCTTCAGGCGCGCCTCGATCCCGTCCACGGCCCGCTCTGGAAGGCGATGTGGTTCGATTACGGCGAGCATCCCGGCCGCTTGCTGATCGCCATCCATCATCTTGCGGTCGACGCCGTCTCCTGGCGCATCCTGGTCGAGGACATCGCCGAGGCCTACGATCAACTCCGGCACGGACCGGCCGCGCTCCCGCCCCGCACCACGCCGTTCCAGAGCTGGGCGCATCTGCTCGCCCGCGAAGCCTATGCGCCGGCCACTGTCGCCGAGTTCGGCTATTGGCGAACCGTCTGTACCGGCGCCTGCGAGCTGCCGCGCGATCGTGCGGCGCCGGCAGAGAACAGGGTCGCCGACAGCGAGCGCATGACGCTCGAACTCGATGCCGGTACGACGCAGCACCTGCTGCGCGACGCTCCCCGCGCCTATCACACCGAAATCAACGACATGCTGCTGACGGCGTTGGCGCTGGCGGTGGCGCGATGGAGCGAGACGCGCTACGGACAGCCGACGCGCGAACTCGTCATCGACCTCGAAGGCCACGGCCGCGAAGATCTCACCGAGCCGGCCGATTTGTCGCGCAGCGTCGGCTGGTTCACCGCGCTGTTCCCCGTTCGGCTCGATCTCGGCAAGCTCGACGTCGCCGCCGCGCTCTCTGCCGGAGCGGAAGCGGGCGCGGCGCTGAAGCGCGTCAAGGAGATGCTGCGCGCGGTGCCGCGCAAAGGCATCGGTTTCGGCCTGCTGTCGGAGATCAACGCGGACACCGTCCCTGCCCTTGCCGGCTTCCCGTCGCGCCAGCTGCTGTTCAACTATCTCGGCCGGTTCGATCAGGTGAGCCATGGCGACTGGCTGCTCGCCGACGAATCGCCGGGCCCCATGGCCGCGGCGGCACGGCCGCGCACGCACCTCATCGAGGCAAACGCGCTGGTGAAATCGGGCAGGTTGCGCGTCGAATGGAGCTGGTGCCGCGAGATTCATGAGCAAGCGTCCGTGGCGGCGCTCGCCGAGCTTTTCCTCGCCGCGCTGCGCGGGCTCGTCGCTCACTGCCTGACGCCTGGCATCGGCGGCCACACGCCGTCCGATTTCCCGCTCGCGGGGCTGCGCCAGGAAGAGCTGGAGCGGATCGAGCGCGGCTATCCCGATCTCGAAGCGGTCTACCCGCTGTCGCCGCTGCAGCAGGGCCTGCTGTTCCACGCACTTTATGATCGCGGCGCCGATTCCTACCGCGTGCAGCTCTGCCTCGAGATCGACGGATCGTTTGATCGGCAGTCGATGCGCGAGGCATGGCAGCGTCTGCTGGACCGGCATGAATCGCTGCGCGTCGCCATCATCGAACAGGACGGCGTGCCGCTGCAGATCGTCCGCCACGGACTGGCGCTGCCGTGGCGCGAGGAAGACTGGTCGAACCTCGGCGGCGCAGCATTCGAGGAGCGGCTGGGCACGTTCCTCGAGGAAGATCGCGCGCAGGGCTTCGATTTCGCTCGCGGTCCGCTGCTGCGTGTCGCTTTGCTTCGCCGCAGCGCCAGCCGCTGGATGATGGTGCTTACCAATCATCACCTCGTGCTCGATGGCTGGTCGCTGTCGGTGTTGCTGAACGAACTGATCGCAATCTACGACCGGTGCCGCAACGGCGGACCGGACCTGCTGCCGGCGCCGCGGGCGTATCGCGACTATCTGGCCTGGCTGGCGCGGCAGGATGCGACGGCAGCGGGCGCCTATTGGCGCCGGCGGCTCGCCGGCGCCGCCCCACTGCCGGAGGTGCTCGACCGCCCTGCGGGCAGGCCGCTCGGCAAGGTCGAGCGGCGCCTGACGCTTGGCGAGGAGATGGCGGCCGAACTGCGTGGCTTCGTGCGCCGCCAGGGACTCACCCTGGGAACGCTGATCCACGCCGCCTGGGCGCTGGTGCTGGCGCAATGCACCGGGCGCAAGGACGTGGTGTTCGGCACCACCGTGGCGGGGCGGCCGGGAGAACTGGCCGGCATCGAGCGGATGGTCGGGCTGTTCATCAACACGCTGCCGCTGCGTGTGAACGTCGAGCGGGACGCGGTGGTGATCGATTGGCTCAAGGAGCTGCACGCGCTGCAGCTCGACGATCAGCGGCATGGCCATGCCTCGCTCGCCGAGATCCAGCGCGCGGCGGAGAATGTCGGCGGCCGCGACCTGTTCGAGACGCTGGTCGTGGTCGAGAACTACCCGCTGGCGGCGGCGCTGGTGGACGGCAACGGCGTGGACGGCACGGGCTTCCGCCTTTCCGCCGCGTCGGCGCTCGAGCGTACGCATTACCCCCTGACGCTGATCGCCCTGCCGCGGCACTCCTTGGAGTTCCGCCTTAGTTTCGATAGCGCGCGGGTCGAGGAAGCTGGTGTCGCGCGGCTGCTGTCGCATCTGGAGCGCGGGCTGCGGTTCCTTGCGGAGCGTCCCGAGGGTCGCCTGTCGGAGCTGTCGCTGCTGTCGGGGGAGGAGCGGCGGACGATCACCGAGGGGTGGAACGCGACGTCGGCGGCGGTT
>DAHUYF010000146.1 GCA_027315365.1 Rhodospirillales bacterium
CGCTGCGCCTCCTCGTCGCCGAGCTCGCGCTCGCGCATCTGCGCCTGGAAGCGCGCGAGCTGGTCCTGGGGATCGTTGAGCTCGGAATAGGCGTTGGCGATTTCCCAGCCGTTGATGAAGGTCTCGAAGCGTTCGGTCAGGCGGGGATCGCTGCGGTCCGCCTTGGTCAGCGGCGAGACAGCGCGCGGGAAGCCGGTGACGTGGATCGGTTCGATCAGCAGGCTCTCGACCCGAGAATCGAAAACGGCATAGAGCGCGTGGCCCCAATCGGCGGTGTCCGCCAGCTCGATGCCGAGGCGGCGCGCCGCTTCGCGCGCCTCGACGGCACCGTCGATGGCGAGGAAGTCGATGCCGGTGTGCTCCAGCACCAGCTCCGCCATCGGCGCCCGCCGCCACGGCGCCTTGAGCTCGATCTCGCGCTCGCCGTAGACGATGTGCGTGGTTCCCTGCACCGCCCGCGCCGCCTCGGTGACGAGATGCTCGGCCATCTCCATCATCGCCTCGTAATCGACATAAGCCTGGTAGAGCTCGAGCAGGGTGAATTCGGGATTGTGCCGCGGCGAGATGCCTTCGTTGCGGAAGTTGCGGTTGATCTCGAACAGCTTGTCCGACAGGCCGCCGACCAGCAGCCGCTTGAGGAACAGCTCCGGCGAGATGCGCAGATAGAGATCGAGGTCGAGCGCGTTGTGATGGGTGATGAAGGGCTTGGCCGCGGCGCCGCCGGGGATCGTCTGAAGCATCGGCGTCTCGACCTCGAGAAAGCCACGCTCGATCAAGCGCTGGCGGATGGTCGTGACGATCTGCGAACGCCGGCGCAGCACCGTGCGGCTGTCCTCGTTGACGATCAGGTCGAGATAGCGCTGGCGGTAGCGCGTCTCGACATCGGCGAGGCCGTGATACTTCTCCGGCAACGGCAGCAGCGCCTTGGCCAGCACCTCGACGCGGGTCGCGTTCACCGTCAGCTCGCCGCGCTTGGTGCGCCGCACGATGCCCTCGACCCCGATGATGTCGCCGAGATCGAGCAGCCGTACCAGCGCGAGCTGCGGCTCGCTCAGCAGCTTCTTGTCGCTGAAGATCTGGATCTTGCCGCTGGCGTCATGGAGGTCGATGAACATGCCGCTGTTGCGGATGGCGCGGACGCGGCCGGCGACCGCGACGCGATCCTCCGTGACGCTGTCCGGGGCGAGGTCGGCGTGGCGCTGCTCGAGCACGGTCGCCTCGGCGCTGCGCGCGAAGGCATAGGGATAGGGATCGATGCCGAGCGCCTTGATCTGCGTCAGCTTCTCCAGCCGCGCCGCGCGGAATTGGTTGTCCTCGTCTTCCGTCATGTCCGTCGATCCTCGTGCGGGGGCCTGTTGTAACGGGTCGCCGGCAAAGCGCAACCGCGCCGCGCGGCAGGTAGTAACAACAAGGTAATATTGTATAAGTCTTTCTATTGACGCGACGTTGCTGGTAGATTAGTTTTTAGCCAGCGCCGATTTGAGCTTCAGCTTGCGGGCGCTTTAGAAATGCGGCTAAAGCGAGGGGCGATCCGCCCCGGCGACAGCTGCGGCGGGTTTTTTTGCCCGCTGGCACCCCCGTCCAGACCGCTTTCAAGGGAGATCGGGACCATGCCGACCGTCGCTCGCCGCGCCTCGCCGTCGCTCCTGGGGGTGCTGCTGCTGGCGCTCGCAGCGTTGCCGGCCGGCGCCGCCGACAAGCCCGCCACCTTGCGGATGGACTATGCCTATTACAACCCGGTGAGCCTCGTGCTCCGGGAGCAGGGGCTGATCGAGAAGGAATTCGCCCGGGACGGCATCAAGGTCGAGTGGGTGCTAAGCCTCGGCAGCAACAAGGCGCTCGAGTTCCTCAGCGGCAGCAGCGTCGATTTCGGCTCGAGCGCCGGCGCCGCCGCGCTCCTCGCCCGGGCCAACGGCAACCCGATCAAGAGCATCTATGTCTACTCCAAGCCGGAATGGACCGCGCTCGTCACCCTCAAGGATTCGCCGATCCACAGCGTTGCCGATCTCCGCGGCAAGCGCGTCGCCGTCACCAAAGGCACCGATCCCTACATCTTCCTGGTACGCGCTCTGGCCAGCCACGGGCTCAAGGTTCAGGACGTGAAGACCGTGCTGCTGCAGCACCCCGACGGCAAGGTGGCGCTGGAGCGCGGCGATGTCGACGCCTGGGCCGGGCTCGATCCCTATATGGCACAGACCGAGCTCGAGGCCGGCGCGCGCCTGTTCTATCGCAACCCCGACTTCAACACCTATGGCGTGCTCGACGTGCGCGAGGATTTCGCCGCCGCACACCCCGATATCGTCGAGCGCGTGCTCGCCGTCTACGAGAAGGCGCGGATCTGGTCGCTGGCGCATCCCGACGCGCTCAGGGCCATCCTCGCCCGGGCGGAAAAGCAGAGCGACGCGGTGGTTGCCAAGCAGCTCGAGCGCAACGATCTCTCCAGCGGCCTCATCGGCGCGCGCCAGCGCAACACCATCGTCGCTGCCGGCGAGGTGCTGAAGGAGAGCGGCGCGATGCCGGCCGATACCGACGTCGGCAAGGTCGCTGCCGCGCTGATCGACCCGCATTTCATCGAGCGCGTGGTCGACCCGGCGCAGGCCGAGCCGTGAGCCTGCGCGCCCGCCTCGCCGCGAGCGGCGGCGCCGGCCTGGTGCTGCCGGCGCTGCTGCTGGCGCTGTGGGGCGCGCTGACGCGCTTCGGCCTGGTGCCGCCGAACCTGCTGCCGGCGCCGCTCGCGGTGCTGCGGGCGTTCCGCGATCTCTGGCTCTCCGGCGAGCTCTGGGAGCATATCGAGGTCACGCTGCTGCGGGTGCTGCTGGGCTTTCTGCTCGGCACCGCGGCGGGTACGGTGGTGGGCGCGCTCTCGGGCTATTCCGTGCCGTGGCGGCGCCTGCTCGACCCGACCTTCCAGGCGCTGCGCAGCATCCCGTCTTTCGCCTGGATACCGCTCTTCGTGCTCTGGCTCGGCATCTTCGAGGCCTCGAAGCTGACGCTGATCGCGCTGGGCGCGTTCTTTCCGGTCTATCTCAACACCATGGCCGGCATCCAGCAGGTCGACCGCAAGCTGGTGGAGGTGGCGCGCATTCACGGCTATGGCGGCGTGGCGCTGGTGCGGCGCGTGCTGCTGCCGGCGACCTTGCCGGCCTATATCACGGGCCTGCGCGGCGGGCTCGGACTCGCCTGGATGTTCGTCGTCGCCGCCGAATTCATGGGCGCCAGCGAAGGGCTGGGCTTTCTGCTGATCGACGGCCAGCAGACCGGACGGCCCGCCAACATCATCGCCGCGGTGATGCTCTTCGCCGTCTTCGGCAAGGCGAGCGATGTCGCGCTCGCGGCGCTCGGCCGGCACTTCGTTTCCTGGCAGGACAGCTTCCAGAGCGCGCAAGAGAGAACAGCCGATGCTGCAGATCCGTCGCGTCTCCAAGAGGTTTGAGGGGTTCGCCGCGCTGGGCGAGATCGACCTCGCCGTCGACCGCGGCGAGATCACCGGCATCGTTGGCACCAGCGGCTGCGGCAAGAGCACGCTGCTGCGCATCGTCGGCGGCCTCGAAACGCCGTCCTCCGGCAGCGTCGTGCTCGACGGCGTCACGGTCGCCGGCCCGCGGCCCGAGGTCGGGCTCGTCTTCCAGGAACCGCGCCTGATGCCCTGGCTCAGCGTGCGCGAGAACGTCGAATTCGCGCTTGCCCGGCACCCGCGCGGGCAGCGCCGCCCGCTCGCCGAAGCGGCGCTCGCCCGCGTCGGTCTCGGCGCCGTCGCCGAGGTGCTGCCGCAAGCGCTCTCCGGCGGCATGGCGCAGCGCGCCGCCATCGCCCGCGCGCTGGTGGCGCGACCGCAGGTGCTGCTGCTCGACGAGCCTTTCAGCGCGCTCGACGCCTTCACCCGCTTCGGATTGCAGGATCACCTGCTCGACATCTGGCGCACCGACCGGCCCACCATGCTGTTCGTGACGCACGACATCGAGGAGGCGCTGGTGCTGAGCGACCGCGTGGTGGTGATGCGCGCCAGGCCCGGCCGCATCCACGCGCAATACCGCATCGACCTGCCGCGCCCGCGCCCGCGCACGGAAGCGCGGCTGCAGGCCTGGAAGGAGCGCATCCTCGAGGACCTCGACCTCGCCGTCAAAACCGACGCCCCCGATCCGGAATTCGCCATCTGATCCGGCGCCGGAGCGGCGGTGATTTCGCTAAAATCACCGCGGCATAAGCGGTGCGTTCTAGGCGATTTCGCTGGTATGACATCGTCGCCGCCGTAGAATGACGGCCTCTTCGAACGATCGAAGTGCGGAGGTGCGTCGATGTCGCGATATGACTGCGGGATCCTCGCCCGACGCGACGGCACGACGGCGATCGAATACTCGCTGATTGCGGGCCTGGTCTCGATCATCATCGTCGGCCTTCTTACCGTCATCGGCTCGACGATCTCGAACAACTTCTTCGGCCCGATCGTCGGCGCGCTCTGAGCGAGCCGATCGCGCAGATATGCCGCGGGTTTAGCCGGCGTTTGAGCGGCAGTGTAAGCGATCGCGCTACGCTGTTGCGGCCGGCGATGATAATCCTTGCTCATGGTCGCCCATGGCGAACTGCGGCCTCCGTAGAGTATCACCAGAGGAGTTGAAAACGATGCTTGCGGCACTTTCCAGGCTCGTCCGCGACGAGAGCGGCGCCACGGCCATCGAATACGGGCTGATCGCCGCACTGATCTCCGTGGTAATCATCGCCGCCATCACCACGGTCGGCACCAGTCTCTCCACCGTGTTCAGCACCATCGCCACCGATCTCAACGCAAACTGACGCTCGCGCCGGGCTAGTGTTCCGACACCAACAAACTCAAAGAGTTGCGTTGCGGCTTCGACGCCTGATCGGGAATCACGCGTCGACGCCGCAACACTAGCCGGCGGCGGGGAGGGCCTTCTCCTCGCGGTCGATGGCGGCCGCGAGCGGCAGCACGCGGTCGTGGAACGCGCGCAGCGTGCTGCGATGGCCGACGCTCACCATCGCGGGCCGCCACGGCACCTCGCGCAGCAGCGCGTAGAGCGCCGCCTCGGCCTTCTCGTCCAGCGCCGAGGTCGCCTCGTCGAGGAAGAGGGTGGCGGGCTCGGTGAGCAGAATCCGGGCAAAGGCGAGGCGCTGCTGCTCGCCCAGCGACAGCCGCTGCGCCCAATTATCGACGGTGTCGAGCTTGTCGGCAAAGGTGCCGAGACCGACCTCGCGCAGCACTTCCTCGAGCCGTTCCTTCGCCACCGCCCGATCCTCCTCGGGATAGAGCAGCGCCGTGTGCAGGCTGCCCAGCGGCAGATAGGGCCGCTGCGGCACGAACAGCGTGCGGCCCTCGCCGAGACGGATATGGCCGCGGCCGTACGGCCAGATGCCGGCGAGCGCGCGTAGCAGAGTGCTCTTGCCGGTGCCGGTCGGCGCGGAGATCAGCACGGAGTCGCCGGGTGCGAGGTCGAGCGTCACGCCGCGCAGCAGCGGCGTGCCGTCGGGGAGATCGATGTCGAGGTTGGCGACGGCGAGGCCGGTGCCGCCGCGGATCAACTCGATCGATTGCGGGGCGCGCGCCGCCGCGGCAATGGCGCGGGCGCGCTGGTCGAATCCCGAAAGCCGCTGCACCACGGATTGCCATTCGGCGATGTCGGCATAGGAATTGACGATGAAGGACAGCGAGGTCTGCACTTGGCCGAAGGCATCCGCCGTCTGCTGCAGCACGCCGAAACTGATCTGCTTGGCAAAATAGCGGGGCGCCGCGACCAGGTAGGGGAAGACGATGGCGAGCTGGGTATAGCCGCTGGTGTACCAGTTGAGCCGCTTCACCCGCTTCATGATGCTCCAGAAATTGCCGACCACGTGGCCGAAGCGATCGACGAAGTTGCGGCGCTCGCGGCCCTCGCCGCCATAGAGCGCGATGCTCTCGGTGTTCTCGCGCAGCCGTACCATGCTGAAGCGGAAATCGGCCTCGTAGCGCTGCTGGTCGAAATTGAGCCGCACCAGCGGCCGGCCGATCTTGAAGGTGAGCCAGGTGCCGCCCACGGCGTAGATCAGCGCGAACCACACCATGTAGCCGGGGATCTCGACCTTGCCCAGCGGGCCCAGCGGGATGGCCGCCGATCCGGACAGTCCCCAGAGGATGCCGAGGAAGGAAACCAGCGTGACGCCGGCGTTGAGGAAGCCGCTGGTGCCGATGGTGAGCGCGATGGACGAGCGGGTGAAGCGATCGAGGTCGTCGGAGATGCGCTGGTCCGGGTTGTCGGTGCCGCCGCCCTCGAGCTGCAGCCGGTAGTAGGCGCGCTCGTCGAGCCAGAGATCGACATACCGCCGCGTCAGCCAGCGTCGCCAGCGGATCTGCAGCATCTGCTGCAGGTAGACCTGGTAGACGGTGACGACGATCGCCGAGACGGCGATCACGCCGAACACCATGAACTGGTACTTGAACGCCGCCCAGTTGTATTCCTGGATGGCGTTGAAGAAGTCGCGATTCCACATGTTGAAGCGGACGTTGATGTAGACCGAGGTGAGGTTGAGGGCGACGACGGCGATCAGCAGCGCCCAGGCCCGCCATCGGTCCTCCGATGACCAATAGGGCTTGGCGAGACGCCAGGCATCGTGCAAAAAGTTACGCTTCTTCTCGCTCATCGCTCACACTCCTCAAGCCGGTCATGTCAGACCCACGCGAATTTCCCAGGGAGCTTTGCCGCGGCGTCTGCCGCGCGCTTGCCCATCGCGGTTTCGCCACCTTGCCGGAGGTCTCGCTCGCCAACGGCCGCCGGGCGGACGTGCTCGCGCTCGGGCGCGACGGCGAGCTCGTCATCGTCGAGATCAAATCCTCGGTAGCGGATTTCAAGAGCGACCGCAAATGGCCGGAATATCGCGACTACTGCGATCGCCTCTACTTCGCGGTGTCCGACGCCTTCCCGCAGGAGCTTATCCCGCAGGAGTGCGGCCTGATCGTGGCCGACGGTTACGGCGCCGCGTTCCTGCGCGAGGGACGCTCCGAGCCGCTGGCGGCGGCGCGCCGGCGCGCCGTGCTGCTGCGCTTTGCCGCGCTGGCGGCCGGCCGCCTGCGCCGCCTGCTCGATCCCGACATCGATGAGGGGAGCGGTCAGTGATCACCGACAACTTTCTTATCTCGCCAGCCGCGCGATCGTCGCCGTGGTGCTGAAGCCCGGGAGCAGCTCCGCCAGCATCACCTTGCCGCCATAGGCCTCGACGATCTCGACGCCGACCACTTCGTCGTGGCGGTAATCGGCGCCCTTCACCAGCAGCTCGGGCTTGATCTCGGCGATGAGCGAGAGCGGCGTGTTCTCGTCGAAGATCACCACGAGATCGACCGAAGCGAGCGAGGCGAGGACGGCGGCGCGCGCCTGCTCGCTCTGCACCGGGCGGCCGGGGCCCTTGAGGCGCACCACCGAGGCGTCGCTGTTGAGTCCGACCACCAGCCGGTCGCATTGCGCGCGCGCCTGCGACAGCAGCGAGACGTGGCCGGGATGCAGCAGGTCGAAGCAGCCATTGGTGAAGCCGATCCGCAGGCCCTTGCGCCGCCAGCGCGCGAGTTCGTCGAGCGCCAGCGGCAACGGCAGCACCTTGCGCGTCGCCAGCGCGTCGCGGTCGATCAGCGTCTCGATCAGTTCGTTGGCGTGCACCACGGCGGTGCCGACCTTGCCGACGACGATGCCGGCCGCGACATTGGCGAGCCGCGCCGCGTCGGGCATCGGCGCGCCGGCGGCGAGCGCCGCCGCCAGCACCGCGATCACCGTGTCGCCGGCGCCGGAGACGTCGTAGACCTCGCGCGCCTGGGCGGCGAGCTTGGTGGTGGCGCCTGACGCCTCCACCAGCAGCATGCCGTCCTGGCTCAGCGACACCAGCACCGCGCCGAAGCCATGCTCGCCGATCAGCACGCGCGCCGCCTCGACCACCTCCGCCTCGCTACCGACCGGCCGCGTCGTCGCCTCGCCGAGCTCGCGCCGGTTGGGCTTGAGCACGCTGGCGCCGCGGTAGATGCCGTAATCCCTGCCCTTGGGGTCGACCACGACGCGGTGGCCGGCCTGCACCGCCGCGGCGATGATCTCCGCCGCGATCCCTTCGGTCAGCACGCCCTTGGCATAGTCGGAGAGCACGGTGACCTGGTAGTGCGGCAGCACCTCCTCGACCATGCGCTGGAAATCCTCGCGCAGGCTGTCCTTGAGCGGCGCGCTCTGCTCGCGGTCGGCGCGCAGCATCTGCTGCGTCTCGGCGATATAGCGGGTCTTGATCGTCGTCGTGCGGCCGCGCTCGCTCAGCACATGCGCCTCGACGCCGGGCAGTCCCGCCACCAGCTTGCTCACCTCGCGCCCGGCGTCGTCGCCGCCGGTCACCGAAACAAAACAACCCTGCGCGCCCAGCGCGTGCAGATTGCTCAGGACATTGCCGGCGCCGCCCAGCTTGCGGATCTCGCGTTCGACGCGCAGCACCGGAATCGGCGCTTCGGGCGAGACGCGCTCGACCCGGCCGTAGACGTAATGATCGAGCATGACGTCGCCGACGCAGAGCACCCGCGAGCGCGCCAGCGCCTCGACCAGGGGGATGAGATCGGTCTCGGACACGGCCTTGGTCTTAAGGCCGGGGGCGGCGCCTGGCAAGGGGCTTGGGGTTCAGGCGGCGGCCGCATCCATGAGCGGCGCCGGCCGGAGGCCGAGTGCCCGCTCGAGCGCGCGGAAGACCCGCTCCTTGTCGTGGTAGTCCTGCGCTGCCCGGCGCGCCGCGGCGGCGCGGCGGCCGCGCTCCTCCGGCTGCGCCGCCAGCGCGACCAGCGCGGCCGCAAGCCCCTCGGCATCGGCCGCCATCGGCAGCACCGCTGCCGCCAGTTCTGGCGGCACCGCGCCGGTCGCGACCACCGGTCGGCCGCTGGCCAGCAGCGCCGCCAGCCGCGCCGGGAACAGCGGGTCGGGTGCCGCCAGCCCGGCCGGCAGGACGTGGATGTCGGCTAGCGCTAGGAGAGCGTTGAGGTTGGCGGCGCGCGGCCAGGGCAGCAGGCGCAACGGCAGGTGGTGCGTGGCCGCTGCGAGCATCGGCCAGCAGGCGCCGCGCCCGGCGAGCACGAAGACGACGGCGCCGTTGGCCGGCAGGCGCCGCGCCGCCGCGATCATCCGCTCGACGCCCTGAGAGTCCTCGAGGCTGCCGGCATAGAGTGCGACGATGCTGTCGGGCTCGATCCCGAGGCTGTCGCGCAGCGGGCTCAGCGGCAGCGGATGGATCGTGCGGCTGTCGACCCAGCTCGGCAGCGCGAGGCGCCGCGTCTCGGCGATGCCGCACGCGGCGAGCCGCGCCTCGGCGCCGACCGCCGCCAGCGAGACATGGCCGACGCGGCCGAGCAGCGGCACGGCGAGCAGCCGCTCCTCGCTCACATGCACCCAGCTCGACGCCCGGGCGCGGCGCGCGGCGAGCAGCAGTGTCGGCAGGGCGGCGCCGGCGGGATCGACCCCGACGATGAGCCACGGGCGGAAGCGGCGCGCGCGGCCGAGCAGCGCCGGCGCGCTCGCCAGCGCGAAGGAGAGGTGCTGAAGCTGCTCGCCGATGCCGCCCGGCAGTGCTGCACGGCGGCGCGGGCAGCGAGTGATGCGGATGCCGTGGCGCTCCTCGCCGCTCCACCATGCCGCGGATTCGCCGGCGCGCGTACCGGCGGCCGCCACTGCCTCCACCGCGTGGCCGCGGGCGGCGAACCACAGCGCCAGCTCTTCGGCGACGCTGCCGGGCGCGAAATTCTCCGCGTAGAACAGAATGCGCCGCGCCGTCGCGGGGCGGGTGGCCGGCGCCATCGGTGGAAGTCCTAGCCTTGCCGCGGTCGCGCGCCGGCGACGCTGAGCAGCCGGTCGATGTGGCGGCCCTGGAACAGGCGCAGCCCGACCGACTGCCCAAAGGCGACGGCCTCTTCGCTGTCGCAGCGCGCCAGGATGATGCGCGAGCGGCCGGTGCGGTCGATCGCGTCGCGGAAGGCGGTGGTGCGCTCGGTGCGCAGCGGGTCGGCCATGTCGGGCGACCAGAACATCTTGACGAGATCGAGGCCGAGCCGTTCGCGCTCGATGTATGCCAGGGTCACCGCCGAGACGCCGTCGAGGCAGACGCGGTAGCCGCGCTCCTTGAGGAAGTCGCGCGCGAAGATATAGGCGCCGAGATCGGCGAAGATGTCCATCTTCTGCAGCTCGATGACGATGCTGCCGCGCGCCCCGGCGCGCAGGCTCTGGTCGAACTGGTGGAATTCCTGCGACAGCAGCGTCGAAATGTTGAGGTTGAGGCTGTAGGAATGGGCGATCGCCTGGTCGTCGTTCTTGCGCAGCATGGCGAGCACGCGCCGGTCGAGATGCTGCGTCAGGTGCTGGAACAGCCAGCGGTCGGAGGCGATGTCACGTTTCGGCATGACGCTGTCGCGCAGATCCGGGATCGAAATGTAGATCTCGCGGAACACCGGCTTCGGGGTCTCGTCGCCGAGGATGGCGCAGATCGATTGCCGGCGCATGACGTTGGCGAGGTCGGCGCGCTGGATGATGGCGACCAGTTCGGCCAGGCCCTGCGGGTCCATCGGCTGGCGCTCGGCGCGCGGGCCGCCGCCGGCGATGGCGGCGATGCGCTTCTTGCGCTTCAGCTCCTGCTCGTGCATCGCCTCGACCAGCGCCAGAAATTCCTGGTAGTCGCGCTCGATGTCGTACCAGGTGGCGAAGCGGTCGGGGCCGCTCTCGTCGAGTTCGGCCGCGAGCGGATCGTCGCCGAAGAGATAGCGCAGCCGCATGATCGCCTCGTCGATCACGGCGATGCTCGCATCCTTGCAGATGAAGATGATGTCGGCGTTCTGGAGCAGGAAGATCTGGCCGTCGAACTGCTTGACCAGCGCCTCGAAGGTGTTGGCGGCGATGCGGATGTGGTGCGCCCGGCGGTTGTCGGGTCTGAGCCGCGACAAATGGATGACGATGGCGCGGCGGCCGAGCGGATGGCGGCCGAGCCGGCGGGCGTAATCGACCAGCAGGGTCTCGATGCCGGTCGGCTGATCGTCCGTCGTCTGCTGCGTGGATCTCGGTGGTGCCATGTCCGTCGTCGCCGGCTGCTGCGCCATCATTGCCGGTCAACTCCTACGGATTGGTTAACGGCTTCCTAAAATCGGCGGCAGGCCAAAGCGGTGGCGCTCGGCCGCCGGCGGCCCCATATTCGCTCGCATGATCACCCGCCTCCTCGGCCGGTCGCGCCTCCAACCGCAGCAAGCGGTGGCGCCCGAGGCGCCCGCCGACAGTCGCATCTATGCCTTCGGCGACATCCACGGCCGGGCCGATCTGTTGCGCCGGTTGCACGCCCTCGTCCATGACGACGCCTATCGCCGCCAGGCGCCGCGCAACGTCGCGGTTTATCTCGGCGACTACATCGACCGGGGCGAGGACTCGCCGGCGGTGATCGACCTGCTGCTCGACGAGCCGCTGCCCGGGTTCGAGACCATTACCCTGAAGGGTAATCACGAGGACAGCCTGCTGCGCTTCCTCGAGGATACCGCCATCGGCCCGGCCTGGCTGCTCTATGGCGGCAGAGAAACGCTGGCGAGCTACGGCGTCCGGCCGCCGGCCCCCGGCGCCGACGAACGCGACTTCGAGCGGGCGCGGCAGGAACTGCGCGTCCGGCTGCCCGAGCGCCACCGCCGTTTTTTCGCCGGCCTCAAGCTCAGCCATGAGGAAGGCGACTATCTCTTCGCCCACGCGGGCGTGCGTCCGGGGGTGCCGCTCGACCGGCAGGCGGAGGACGATCTGCTGTGGATCCGCGACGAGTTCCTGTTCTCGGACGCGGAGTTCGGCAAGATCGTGGTGCACGGCCACACCATCAGCGAGCGCCCGGACGTGCAGCGCAACCGCATCGGCATCGACACCGGCGCCTTCGCCAGCGGCCGGCTCACCTGCCTGGTGCTGGAAGGAACCGACTGGGCTTTCCTGCAGACCTGAGAGGCGGATTCCGAGAGGGCTCTCAGTCGGCGTCGAGTTCCGGGTAATGCCGGAAAATGCCTTGCTCGTTGAACGGCAGGCGCCGGTCGGAGGCGAGATAGGCCGCGATGCGCGGGCGCTCGGCGACGCGGTCGTGGAGCGCCGCCACCCGCCAATGCTTCCGGTCCAGCCGCCGCATCGCGCGCGGGAAGGCGTAGCGCAGGCCGGCGACGATCTGGAACAGCGACAGGTCGGGATAGGTCAGCCGCGCGCCGACGAGATGCTTCTCGCCTTTGGAGTTGCGCTCGAGCACGCGCTCGAAATAGCCCAGGAATTTGGGCGCGCGTTGCGCCAGGAAATCGCCGGCGCGGCGCTTCGCCTCGCGCCGCTGATCCTCGTAATAGAGGCCGCCGGCGATCGGGTGATGCGTGTCATGCGCCTCGACCACGAGATCGGCGATGGTAAGCTGCAGCTGGTGCGCCCAGAGCCGGCCGGGCTCGTCGGCGGGCGCCAGGCGATGGCGCGATCCCAGGTAGAGCAGGATGTTGGCGGTCTGACCGATGAGCAGGCGGCCGGCCTTGAGAAAGGGCGGCGCGTAGGACGGCCGGGCGACGCGCTTGCCGTCGAGCAGGCGCAGCATCGCGTCCATCCCACCCTTGCACCGCGCCACGTCGACGTAGTCCGCGCCAGCCTCTTCGAGCGCCATGCGCACGAACTCGCCGCGCCCCTGGATCGACGGCCAGTAGTAGAGTTCGTATCGCATCGCCCGCTCCCTTACAGCGTCCGCGTGGCGCCGCCGTCGATGTCGATCAGCGCGCCTTGGAGATAGTGGGCGCGCGCGCTGGCGAGGAACGCCACGGCGTCGCCGATCTCCTCCGCCCGGCCGAAGCGCTCGACCCCCATCTCGCGCGCCAGCATACTCCGCGCCTCGTCGAGCGCGATGCCCTTCTCCTCGGCGTGACGGTCGAGCCGCGCCAGCAGCCGGTCGGTTTCGATCGCGCCGGGGTTGATGGCGTTGACCCGCACGCCGTCCCTGATGCCGATCTCCGCCATGGTCTTGGTGAAGGCGAGCAGCCCGGCATTGACCGAGCCGCCGATGGCGAATTCGGCGCCCGGCGTGCGCCCGCCGATGCCGATGATGTTGATAACGGTGCCGCGTGCCGATTTGAGCAGCGGCCAGGCCGCCCGCGTCATGCGGACGTAACCGAAGAATTTGAGCGCGAAACCTTCCTGCCAATCCGCCTCGCCGAGCGCGAAGACATCGCCGCGCCGGGTGGTGCCGGCATTGTTGACCAGGACGTCGAGACGGCGAAATTCCTGCTCGGCGGTACCGATGGCGCGGGCCACGCCGTCGCTCTCGCGCAGATCGGCGACGCACGGCACCACCTGCCGGCCGGTCTCGCGTCCGAGGTTGTCGGCAAGCGCCTGCAGTCTCTCGGCGCTGCGCGCCGCCACCACCACTGCGCAGCCTTCGCGCGCCAGCGCCTCGGCGACGGCGCGGCCGATGCCGCGGCTGGCGCCGGTGACCAGCGCCACCTTGCCGGCAAGGCCGAGATCCATCGGACGATCCTCCCGGACGCGAGTGTGCCGCGCGCGGGATCGCCGGCGCAAGCCGGGGCGGCGGGTGCATCGTTACCCTTCCGTCGGGGCGCCCGCCCATTCCGGGGTCGCGAGGCCGCCGACATAGGCGGAGACCACCCGGCGGTCGGCGATGAGCGCCTTCGCTTCGCCCTGCGCCGTGATGCGGCCGTCTTCGAACACGACACCGCGCCCGGCGAAGCGAAGCGCGGCGCGCGCATTCTGCTCGACGACCAGGACGGCGAGCCCGGTGCCGAGCAGCGAGGCGAGCGAGGCGTAGAGCTCGGCGACCACCCGCGGCGCGAGCCCGGTCGAGGGCTCGTCGAGCAACAGCAGGCGGGGCTCGCCCATGAGCGCGCGCGCGATCGCGACCATCTGCTGCTCGCCGCCCGAGAGATAGCCGCAATGCGTGCGGCGCAGCGCTGCGAGCTTGGGGAAAATCCCGAACATGCGCTCGATCCGCTTCCGGCGCTCGGCCGGCCGCGCGCGAGCCGCCCCCATCTCCAGATTTTCGTCGACGCTCATGCCTGGAAAGAGCTGGCGGCCTTCGGGCGCGTAGCCGATGCCGAGGCGCGTGCGATGATAGGTGGGAAACCGCGCCAGCGTCCTGCCCTCGAACGCGATCTCGCCGCCGGTGAGCGCGATCTGCCCCATGATGGCGCGCAGCAGCGTCGACTTGCCGGCGCCGTTCGCGCCGACGACGGCGAGCGTTTCGCCGCGGGCGAGCGACAGGTCGATGCCGTGGAGCACCGCGACCTCGCCGTAGCCGGCGCGGACGCCTTTGAGCGACAGGATCTCAGGCGGCGCCATGAACCGGCTCCTGGTCGTCGACGCCCATATAGGCCTCGATCACCACCGGGTCGTTCATCACCTGGTGCGGCACCCCCTCGGCGATGGTCTGCCCGAAATCGAGCACATGGACGCGGGCGGCGAGCGGAGCGATCGCGGGCAGCACATGCTCGATCGCGACGATGCTGCAGCCGCGGCGCATGGCGCCGCGCAGCGCCGCATGCACGCGCTCGATCTCCTGCGCCGACATCCCGGCCATCGCCTCGTCGAGCAGCAGCACGCGCGGGCGAAGGGCGAGCGCGCGGGCGATCTCCAAGAGGCGCTGACGGCCCGGCGGCAGCGTGTCCGGCAGGTCGGCCCACTGCTCCCAGAGACCGATTTCGGCGAGGATGCGGCGGGTCTCGGCCATGGCGGCGGCGCGGCTGCGGCCGACGGAGGCGGCGGCGAGCAGCACCGTCTCCCAGACGCAGAGCGACCGGAACAGCCGGCTCGTCTGGAAGGTGCGCGCGATGCCCGACCGCGCCAGCAGGTGCGGGTGCAGGGCGGCCAGCGTTTCGCCGGCGAAGACGACGTCGCCCTGGGTAGCGCGGGTGAAACCGGAAATGAGGTTGAACAGCGTGCTCTTGCCGGCGCCGTTGGGCCCGATTACCGCCAGCATCTCGGCGGGACGCGCCTCGATGCTGACCCCTTTCACCGCGACGACGCCGCCGAAAGCCACGCCGAGCGAGCGGCAGCTCAGGATCGGCCCGCCGCCGCGTGCCGCCGCCTCGGCCGCGGGCGCCGCTTCGGCCGGCGCCGCGACATCGGGCGCGCAGATCGGTTGGCGCCGAACGATTCCGATGCGGCCGAGGGCGGCCATGATGCCGCCGGGCATGGCCACGGCGATGCCCATGGTGAGCGCGCCGAGCACGATCTGCTGTTCCATCGGGAACCGCGCCCACAGCGCCGTGCTCAGCAGCGAAATGAGCACGCCGCCAACCAGCGGTCCCCACACCGTCCCGATCCCGCCGGCGAGCACCATGAGCACGGTCTGCAGCTCGATGGTGCCGTTGAACGCGCTGTTGGGATCGAGATATCCCACGTTCCAGACGTAGAGCGCGCCGCCGACGGCGCCGAGACCGGCGCTGATGCAGAAAGCGGTCACGCGCACCGCCGCGGTGTCGACTCCGGCGGCCTGCGCCGCCACTGCATCGTCGCGCAGCGCCATCAGCCGCAGCCCGAGGCGCGTGCGCATCAGCGCGTAGGTGCCGACGAGCGCCGCGCCCGCCGCCAGCACCATCACCAGCGCGCACTCGTTGACGGAGTCGGCGACGGCGACGGTGGTGCCCATCGCGCCGCCGGTGATGTCGAGCGAGCTCGCGACGATCTGCAGGATGCGCGCCAGGCCGAACATGCCGAGGGCGAAGAAGATTCCCTGCAGCCGCAGCATGACCCAGCCGAGCGGCAGCGCCAGGACGATGCCGCCGAGCGCGGCGACCGCGGCGGCGCCATACCACGGCGCATCGAGATGGATCATGGCGAGCGCGCCGACATAGGCGCCGACGCCGAAGAAGCTCACCTGGCCGAAGGAGACATAGCCGGTGAAGCCGCTGATGACGTTCCAGCCGGTCGCCAGCAGGATGAACAGCGCTGCGGTGAACAGTGTCTGCGCCTGATAGCCCGAACCGAAGGCGGCGATCGCGATGCCGATCGTCAGCACCAGCGCGAAGCCACTCCACTCGATGATTCGGTCTCTCATACCCGCCCGACCCGGCCGAGCAGGCCCTGCGGGCGGAAGATCAGGACGCCGATGAACACGACATAGACGACCGCGCTCGCCGCGTTCGAGCCGAGGTAATACTGGGTGAAGACCTCGGTGAGCCCGAGGAGCTCGGCGGCGAGCCAGGCGCCGGGATAGTTGCCGAGGCCGCCCAGCGCGATCAGCGTGAAGGCCTGCACCGTGAGATCGCCGCCGGTCGAGGTCTGGAAGGGGATGAGCGAAATCACCAGCGCGCCGGCGCCGCCGGCCATAGCGGAGCCGAGCGCGAAGGCGAGCGTCCGGATGCGGCGGATATTGAGGCCGCAGCTCGCCGCTCCGAGCGCGGATTGGGCGGTGGCATGCACCGATTTGCCGGTGATGGTCCGGGTGAGCCAGACATGCACGAGAAGCGCCACGCCGAAGGCGAGGAGCGAGCAGACCAGCAAGCCTTCCGGCACGGCGATCGGTCCGGCCTGAACCGCGCCTTGCAGGAACGGGATCGACTGGAACTGCGATCCCCAGAGCAGGAAGCTCGCATTGGCGACGACATAGGACAGGCCGAAGGTGGCGAGCAGGGTGCGCAGCTCGCCCTCCGGCCCTTGCGCGGTGATCTGTTCCAGCACGCCGAGCTGAACCGCCATGCCGATGAGGAAGAGCAGCCCCGCCGCGATCGGGAAGGCCGCGATCGGCGTCAGTCCGCCGCGCTCGAACAGCGAGAAGGCGAGCAGGCCGCCGAGCACGATGAAGTCGCCATGCGCGAGATTGACCACCTTCATGACGCCGTAGATCAGATTGAGCCCTTCGGCCATGAGGAGATAGACCCCGCCCCACAGCAGGCCGAGGACGCAGAGTGTGGCAAAGGTGATCATGGCGCGCCGCTCGGACCCGGCGGCGAAGCGCCCGAGGCGCGCCGCCGCCGTGCTCCGCTCATGCCCTCATTTCCACGCCGGATGCGGGATGATCGGCGTCGCCGTGGCCGCGCCTTCCGGCCAGACGAGCTGCTGCTTGCCGCCCTGCCATTGCAGCGCATAGCTGTTGTAGCCGATCTGGATGCCGGTCTTGTCCACCTGGAAATGGCCGGCCACCGTATCCTCGGAGGTCTGCAGCAGCGCGTCGCGGATCTTGGTCTGGTCGAGGCTGCCGACCTTGGCGACGGCGCCGGCGAGTACCTTGAAGCTGGCATAGGCCAGTGCCGCGTGATAGGTCGGCTGGCGCCCGAACTTGTCGGCGAATGCCTTGACGAAAGCGGGATTGCCCTTGGTGTGCAGCGTCGGGAAGTAGAGCGTGGTGCCGAACACGGCGTCGGCGGCGTCGCCGAGCGCCTTGTCGAATTCCGGCTCGACCGGGCCGATGCTGAAGGCGAACATCTTGGCGTCGATGTTCTGCGCCCGGGCGGCGCGCATGATGCCTTCGGAATCCGCGAGATATGTGGCGCCGACGATGATGTCGGGATGTGACTCGGCCGCCTTCAGCACGAGCGCGCTGAAATCGGTCGTGGTGTTGGCGTAGGATTCCTTGAAGACGACCTTGATGCCCTTGGCCGCCGCTTCCTTCTCGACGCCTTCGGCAAGCTGCTGCGGAAACTGCGTGTTCTGCACCAGCAGCGACAGCGTCTTGTAGCCCTTCTGCGCGGCGAGGTCGACGACCGGTACCATGTAGCGCGAGGTCTGCGTCATCGCCTGGATGAGATAGGGATACTTGCCGCCGAACGCCTCGATGTTGGCGGCGAGGCAGGGCATCACGCGCCGCGCGCGGTTGACGACGGGCGCTACCGCCGAGGTGAGGTCGGTCTGGTAGGGGCTGAGCAGCAGGTCGACATCGTCGTCGGTGATCAGCTTCTGATAGAGCTGCACCGCCGTCGAGGGATTGCCCTGATCGTCGTACTTGACCAGGGTCACCGGACGGCCGAGCAGGCCGCCTGCCTGGTTGATCTCCTCGACGGCGAGTTCGTAGCCTTGCAGCTCATAGACCGCCGGCGGCGAATAGGGGCCGGTCTGGGTGATGGCCAGGCCGACCTTGATCGGCTCCGTGGCCGAGGCCCCCGGCGCTGCCGCCAGTGCCGTCGCCAGCGCTCCGGCGGCGACGGCGACAAGCCGCGCCGCGCGAGCGATCGATCTCCGTTGCAGCCCCTGGAGCATGTCGTCTCCTCCGTTCTTTCGGCCGGCCTCGAGGCCGTGCCGCCGCCCTGCCGCATGCCTTCTGCCCGTCGCGGTGGTCCCGGAGGGGAAGGCATATTTTTTCACATGGCAAACGCTTTTGCCACGATATTCAATAACGCGCAAGGAGATGATCGATCGGCCGGCGGAGAATCTGCGACGCGGCGCCGGGCGCCCGCTTCGGCGCCGGCCCGTGACCGGAGCACGCCGGGCAAGCCGGCGCGACATCTCACATCATCAAATCATGCCGCGGTGGCGGCTCACGCCTTGGCGCGTGCCACCCGCCGCTCGGCCCGGGTCTCGCCGGCGCAGCCGAGCTTGCGCGACAGCTCGGCGGCGATCTCGCGCACCTGCTGCGCCTTCTCCTGCAGCGCCTGGATGGACAGCCGCCAGATCGGTCCGGAAATGCCGATGGCGCCGGCGACCTCGCCGGTGAAATCGTGCACCGGCACGGCGACGCAGCGCGCCTCGGCGTCGAACTCGCCATCATCGAAGCCGATCCCGTTGCGCCGTACCGTCTCCAGCTCGCGCCGCAGCGCGTCCGGCTCGACGATGGTTTTCGCCGTGAAGGCGCGGAACTCGTGGGTGCGGAGATAGCGGTCGAGCTGCTCGGAGGAGAAGGCGGCGAGCAGCACTTTGCCGAGCGCGGTGGAATGGGCGGGGCGGACGACGCCGACCTGGTCGGCCATCTGGAACATGCCGGTGCCGGCGGTCTTGGCCAGCACTATCACGTTGTCGCCCGACCGGACGGCGAAATGGCTGCATTCGCCGGTGAGCTGCGTCAGCTTCTCGAGCAGGGGCGTGGCGAGGCTCACCAGTTCGATCTCGTTGAGCGCGCCGGCGGCGAGGGCGAAGAGATGGCGGCCGATGCGGTAGCGCTTGGAATCGCGGATCTGCTGGATATAGCCCAGCGAGACCATCGTCTTGACCAGATGGAAGGTGGTGCTGTTGTGCAGTCCGACGCGCTTGCTGAGCTCGGCCAGGCTGATGCCGTCGCGGTTGCGGGCGACCTCTTCGAGAATGGCGAAGGCGCGTTCGAGCGACTGGATGCCGCCGCGCTCGCGCCCGCCTTCCGCGCCGGCCTCGTCGCGATCGGCACCCGCCGCCTTGTCCAAATCCGCCACCTGTTCTGCCCCCGTCGCGTCCGGGCCAGTATAGCCCAGGGCGCGGCTATAGGTTAAATACCACCAGCCGCTCCTCCGTCATGTCGCGGATGGCATAGCGCGGCCCCTCGCGGCCGATGCCGCTTGCCTTGATCCCGCCATAGGGGAGCTGATCGGTGCGCCAGGTCGACGTGCCGCCGAGAATGACGCCGCCCACCCGCAGCGAGCGGACGGCGCGAATCGCGACATCCAGAGACCGGGTGAAGACGCCACACTGAAGGCCATAGGCGCTGTCGCTGATCTGCGCGAAGAGCGGATCGAGGTCGCGATAGGGCTGCACCGTCACCACCGGCCCGAACACCTCATCGCAGACGACGCGCATCGTCGGCGCGACATCAACCAGCACGGTCGGCGCATAGAGCGCGCCCTCGCGCCGGCCGCCGGTCAGCACGCGCGCACCCTCGGCCGCGGCCTCGTCGACCCAGCTTTCGACCCGTCGGGCCGCGGCGGCGTCGATCAGCGTGCCGACATCGGTGCGCTCGTCGAGGGGGTCGCCCGTCCTGAGCGCGCGCACCTCGGCGACCAGGCGCTCGACGAAGCTCTCATAGAGCGTCTCGTGCACATGGACGTTCTGGACGGAGATGCAGCTCTGGCCGGCAAGCCGCATGGCGTTGCGGGCGCACAGCGCCGCCGCCTCGTCGACGACGGCATCCTCATGCACCAGGGTGGGGCCGTTGCCGCCGAGTTCGAGTGCCACCCGCTTCAGCCCGGCGGCCGCCCTGATCTCGGCGCCGACCCGGCTCGAGCCGGTGAAGCTGATGAAATCGACGCGGGGATCGCGCACCAGCGCCGGCCCGACCGCATGGCCGAACAGCAGGTTGACGGCGCCGGGCGGCGCCCCGGCCGCGGCGAAGAGCTCGACCAGCCGGCTCGCCACCCAGGGCGCTTGCGGCGGCGCCTTCAGCACGATGGCATTGCCGGCTGCCAGCGCCGGCGCGATCTTGTGGCAGGCGAGATTGAACGGCGCATTGAAGGGCGTGATGCCTGCGACCACGCCGACCGGGAAGCGCAGCAGGAGGGCGATCTTGCCGCTGCCCATCGGCGTGCCGTCGAGCGGCACGTGCTCGCCCTCGATGCGGATCGCCTCCTCGGCGGCGAACGAAAGGGTGTCTTGCGAACGCACCACTTCGGACCGGGAATCCTTGATCGCCTTGCCGGTCTCGCGCGCCATGATCCCGGCGATCTCTTCCGCCTGCCCGGCCAGCAGGCCGCCGACCCGGCGCAGCAGAGCGGCGCGCTCGTAGCCCGGCATGGCGGCCATGTGGCGCCGCGCCGCCACGGCCGCGGCGAGCGCGTCGTCGAGGTCCGCGAGCGAGGAATCCGGCGCCCGCGCCACCGTCTCGCCGCGATAGGGATCGATGATGTCGCTTGCCGCGGTGCCGTCGCGCCAGGCGCCGCCGATCAGCATCCGCAGGCGCGCCGGACCGCCGGTGTGCGGGCGTTCCTCGGCTCGAGACTGTGCCATCGCGGCCTCGCGGGTCGGGCGGCGGGAAGCCGCGGAGGGATTGAGGTTATTATGCGACATTGTCGCAGGTCAATTCATAATATCGCCTATTTCACGAGATGCACGACCGCGATTGCCGCGGGGAGCGATACGCAATTCCGTCCTCCTGCTCGTCACCGCCACGCGCGCCGGGGCTTGCCAAGTGCGACATCATCAATTCATATGCGGATATATGAAATAATGTCCCGCCTGCTCGCCAGGCGGGGCCGGCTTCGAGGACAAGACATGCTTCCGACGATGGTGGATGTGGTGGTGGTGGGTGGCGGCAACGCGGCGTTGTGCGCGGCGCTTTCGGCGGCCGAGCAGCAGGCGTCGGTGCTGGTGCTGGAGCGTGCGCCGGAGAGCGAGGCGGGCGGCAACAGCCGCTTCACTGCCGGCGCCATCCGCTGCGTCTATGACGGCGTCGACGATCTGCGCGCGCTCATGCCCGACCTCTCCGAGGAGATGATCAAGATCACCGATTTCGGCCGCTACGGCGAGGACCAGTTCTTCGACGATATGGGCCGGGTCACCGAGTATCGCGCCGATCCTGACATGGTCGAACTGCTGGTGCGGCGCAGCCGCGAGACGCTGCGCTGGATGCGCGGTAAGGGCGTGCGCTTTGCCCCCATCTATGGCCGCCAAGCCTTCAAGGTCGACGGCCGTTTCAAGTTCTGGGGCGGGCTCACCGTCGAGGCGGTGGGCGGCGGCCCCGGCCTCGTCACCGCACTCACCGAGGCGGCGCAGAAGAACGGCGTCACCGTCGCCTATGGCGCCCGCGCGCTCGGCCTCGTCGCCGATGATGCGGGGGTGCAGGGCGTGCGCGTCAAGCAGGCGGGCAAGACGCGCGAGGTGCGCTGCAAGGCGGTGGTGCTCGCCGCCGGCGGCTTCCAGGCCAATACCGAATGGCGCACGCGCTATCTCGGGCCCGGCTGGGACCTCGCCAAGGTGCGCGGCACCCGCTTCAATACCGGCGACGGTATCCGCATGGCGCTCGAGGTGGGCGCGCTTCCCTGGGGCAACTGGTCGGGCTGTCACGCGGTCGGCTGGGATCGCAACGCGCCGCCCTTCGGCGATCTCGCGGTGGGCGACAATTTTCAGAAGCATTCCTACCCCTTCAGCATCATGCTCAATGCAAGGGGCGAGCGCTTCGTCGACGAGGGCGCCGATTTCCGCAACTACACCTATGCCAAATACGGCCGCGTCATTCTGAGCCAGCCCGGCCAGTTCGCTTGGCAGGTCTTCGACAAGAAGGTGCTGCATCTGCTGCGCGACGAATACCGCATCCGGCAGGTCACCAAGGTATCGGCGCCGACGCTCGAGGAACTCGTGCAGAAGCTCGAGGATGTCGACCCGGTCCAGGCGCTGGCGACGATCAAGGCATACAACGAAGCGGTCCGGCGGGAGGTCCCCTTCAATCCCAACGTCAAGGACGGGCGCGGGACGGTCGGGCTGGCTATCCCGAAATCGAACTGGGCCAACACCATCGAGGAGCCGCCCTTCGAGGCCTACGCCGTGACCTGCGGCGTGACCTTCACCTTCGGCGGCGTCAAGGTGACGACCGACGCACAGGTGGTGGACACCGAGGGCGAGGCGATCGCCGGCCTTTATGCGGCGGGCGAGATGGTGGGCGGAATCTTCTACTTCAACTATCCCGGCGGCACTGGCCTCATGGCCGGCGCGGTCTTCGGCAAGATCGCCGGCGCCAGCGCCGGACGCGCCGCGACGCGCGCCAACCGCTGAACGCGGGCGCCGATGGCCGCGGACGTCGCGCAAGAGACGTTCGATGTCGTCGTGGTGGGCGGCGGCGGCGCCGGCCTCGCTGCCGCGATCGAAGCGCGCACAGCGGGACGCAGCGTGGCGCTCCTCGAAAAGAACCCCGCGCTGGGCGGCTCGACCGCCTGGTCGATCGGATCGATCACCGCCACCGGCACGCCGCATCAGCGCCGGCACGGCATCGAGGACAATCCGCACGACCACTGGGCCGACATGCCGTTCTTCGCCGAGCCGGGCTTGGCCGCGCGCGACAACGACGCGCTGCGGCGCATCCTCTGCGACGAGGTGCCGGACGCAGTCCGCTGGCTGATGTCGTTGGGCGTGCGTTTCCATGGGCCGATGCCGGAGCCGCCGCATCGCCGGCCGCGCATGCACAATGTGCTGCCCAATTCGCGCTCCTACATCTTTCATCTCGAGCGCCGAGCCCGTCGCATCGGCGTCGATATCCGGCTCGGCCTGCGGGCGCGCGAGCTTCTCAGCGAGGGCGGCCGCGTCGTCGCTGTCGAATGCGCGCAAGGCGGTGCGCGACGGCGCTTCACCGCGCGCGGCGGCATCATCCTCGCCGCCGGCGACTTCACCAACGGCGCCGAGCTCAAGGCCCGCTACATGGGAGCGCAAGCGGCCAAGGTCGAAGCGGTGAACCCCACGGCAACCGGCGACGGCCATCTGCTGGCCTTGCCGCTGGGCGCACGCATCCTCAACGGCGATCTCGCGCTCGGCCCGGAGGTCCGCTTCATCGCGCCGGCGCACGAGACCCTGGTCCGCCGGCTACCGCCCTGGCGGCTGCTCGCGAACGTCATGCGCTGGTCGCTCGACCACATGCCGGCGGCGATCCTGCGGCCGTTCATGATGGGTTTTCTCACCACCGCGCTGGCACCGTCGCCGGCGCTCTTCGCCGCGGGCGCGCGGCTGATCAACCGCCGCGGAGAGCGCTTCTGCGACGAGCTCGATCGGCCGGCCCACGCGCTCCCCGATCAGCCGGAAAAGCTGGCCTACATCCTGCTCGACGGTCGCATCGCGCGGCAGTTCTCGGCCTGGCCGAATTTCGTCTCGACGGCGCCCGGCATCGCCTACGCCTATATCGGCGACTATCGGCGCAATCGCCGCGAGGTCTATCGCCAGGCTGCGACGCCCGAGGCGCTGGCGCGTGCGCTCGGCATGGACCCGGCGGCGCTGCGGCGCGCGCTCGGTGCGGTGACCGAGCGGCGCGGCGCCGATCATGCGCCGCCGCCGCTCGGCGAAGCGCCTTTCATCGCGCTCGGCCCGGTGCGCGCCGTCTTCGTCCACAATGAGGGCGGACTCGCCGTCGATCGCGAGCACCGCGTGCTCGACGGCGCCGACCGGCCGATCCCAGGGCTTTACGCCGCCGGCGCGACCGGCCAGGGCGGGCTATTGCTGAAAGGCCACGGCCATCATCTCGCCTGGGCTTTCGTCTCGGGCCGCCGCGCCGGGCGGCTCGCCGCCGCTGCCTGCGGCTCTTAGACCGCGATCGGAACTTCGTCGCTCACCGGCGTGGTGATGACGAGAAAGGTGAGCGGGCCGAGACCGGTGTTGTAGAGCGCATGCTCCACCCCCGGCGGGATGAAGATGAAGTCATGCCGGCGCACCACTTGGCGCTGGCCTGCGATCTCCATCAGGCCCTCGCCGTCCAGCACGTGATAGACCTGTTCCTGGATCTTGTGGGTGTGCGGCGCCACGTAGGCCTTCGGCTGGTATGTCGAAATGCGGTGATCGACGTGACGCGAGCCGGTGGTCTCGGGATGGACCAGCAGCTTCGACAGAGCGCCGCCGAAATGGCCGGGCAGCTCGTCCCACGGCACTTCCGCGATGTTGCGGATCACGGCTTCGCGCTTCACCGTCCTGCTCATGGCACTCTCCTGTTCCGGCCGGCGTCTCAGTTTCCCGACGGCGCCTGCTGCACATATTTGCCGCCGAAGACCGGCTCCTTGTGCGGCGTCGGCGGCAGCGACCAGGTGCCGATCGCCGGCGGCCGGATGTTGGCGTCGACATGGACGTCGAGCAGGCAGGGCTTGTTGAGCTTGATCGCATGCTCGAGCGCGCCTTTGAAATCCTCGGATCGGGTGACGGTGATGCCCTCGACGCCGCAGGCGCGCGCCCAGGCGGCGAAATCGGGATTGTAGGGCTTGTTGTTGGGCCCTTGATAGAAGGCGGTGCCGAGCTCGCGACCGTTGAACAGCCCGTATTGAATGTCGCGGATCGCCGCCCAGGAGAAATTGTTCCACACCACCCAGACGGCGGGGATGTCGTATTCGACCGCGGTGCACAGCACATGCGGCACCATGGTGAAGCCGCCATCGCCGCAGACCGCGACGCAAGGCCGGTCGGGCGCGGCGAGCTTGGCGCCGAGGATCGCGCTCGGCCCGAAGCCCATGCCGGAGAAGCCCCAGGTGTTGAGCATGGTCTGTGGCCGGCGCGCTTCCCAGAACTGCATGTACCAATTGTGGTGGACGCCGGAATCGAGCGACAGGATCGCATCGTCCGGCAGCACCGCGCGGCAATCGGCCACCACCCGCTCGGGCCGGAGCGGCGAGGCATGGATCTCGAAATTGGGCCGGGTATAGACGTCCCATTCCTCGCGCCAGCGCGCGATCTCGGCGTGCCAGGCGGCGAGGCGGCCGCCCTTTCTGACGGCGCGCCGCTCGATCTCGGCGAGCAGCTGGCGCAGGAAGGTGCGGGCGTCGGCGAGAATGCCGAGATCCGGCGTGTAGTTGCGGCCGAGCTCGGCATGGTCGACATCGACCTGGATGAGCTTGGTGACCGGAAAATTCCAGGAATATCCCGGCAGCCAGGAGGAGGAGGAGCGGTCGTCGAAGCGCGCGCCGATGGCCAGCACCAGATCCGCATGGCGACCCGCCTGGTTCGCGGGGAAGGTGCCGTTGCGGCCGATGAAGCCGAGCGACAGCGGATCGCCCATCGGCAGACAGCCCATGCCGTTGGGCGAGCTCAGCACGGGGATCTCGAGGAGACGGACGAGTTCGGTGAGCTCCGCGCTCGCCTCCGACAGCGCGACGCCATGGCCGATGAAGATCGCTGGGCGCTGGGCGGCGAGGATCATGTCGGCCGCGGTCGCGACATCCTCGGGCGAGGCGCCGCTGCGGCGCGCGTTGAAGCCGTTCCAGACCGGTTCGAACTCGAGATCGGCCTCTTCCTGGAAGAGATTGAACGGCACGTCGACATTGACCGGGCCGGCGCGCCCGCTGGTCATCGTCGTCACCGCCTGGCGCAGCGCCAGCGGCAGCATGTCGACGCGCGAGGGCTGGAAGCTGCGCTTCACCACCGGGCGGATGACGTTGGGGAAGTCCGCCTGATTATGCCGGTTCAGCTCCTGGAAGGGGCTGCGATTGAACTGCGAGGTCGGCACGTTCGCGGTGATCGCCAGCAGGGCCGAGGAATCGGTCTGCGCCACCGCGAGCGCCATCACCAGATTGGCCGAGCCGGGGCCGCAGGAGGTGAGCGTCGCCACCGCCTCGTGCTTGACGCGGAAATAGCCGTCCGCCATGTGCGCGGCGGTCTGCTCATGGCGCGGCGAGACCAGCTTGATCTTGTCGCGGACGGCGTAGAGCGCGTCGAGGATGCCGACATTGCCGTGACCGCAGATGCCGAAAATGTAGGGGATCTTCTCGCGGATCAGGAACTCGGCAATGAATTCCCCGCCCTTCATGCGCGCCATGCCGCCGACCTCCCGATACGCCGCGTGCCCCGGCTCTCGCGGCGACGCCATCGGCGCGGAACGCGGCAGGGCCGTTCGGTCCCTTATAAAATTCTATATTGTGGCATGTCAACCGACGATATCAGAAAACGAGCGTCGAACCACTGGCGCCTCGGGCGTTGATTTGCCGAGAGAGCAGCAGCTTGGGCGGCCTTGCCGTGCCTGATCTTAAAAAATTAAGCGCTGTTGGAGGTTTTCATATTGAGAAATTTGCTACAATAATGTCGGATATGGGGCCGGCTGGATTGCCGGCTGCCGCCGACAGAGAGTCTCATGCCGCTGACGCTGCGCTATTCCCCGGCTTCGCCTTTCGTGCGCAAGGTGCTGGTGTTCGCCGACGAGGCGGGGCTGGCCGACCGCATCGAGCGGGTGGCGACCGACGTCTGGGCGCCGGACACCGACATCTTCCGCGACAATCCGCTCGGCAAGGTGCCGACGCTGGTGAGCGAGGACGGCACCTTCGTCGGCTCGCTCCTGTGCTGCGAGTATCTCGACAGCCTGCAGGCCGGGCGCCGGCTGATCCCGAGCGCGCCCGCTGAACGCTGGCCAGTGTTGCGGCGCCACGCCCTCGCGGACGGCATCATCGAGGCCGCCGTCGCCTATGTGGTCGAGCAGCTCCGGCGGCCGCCGGCGTTCGTGCATCAGGGCTTTCTCGACCGCCAGGCGGACAAGATCCGGCGCGCGCTCGATGCTCTCGAAGCCCAGGCGGGCGCGTTCGGGCAGGGCGCCGATCTCGCGACCGTGACGCTGGGCTGCGCCTTGGGCTATCTCGATTTCCGCCTGCCCGCGCTCGACTGGCGGCGGGCGCGGCCGGCGCTCACGCACTGGGAGGCGGATTTCGGCGCGCGGTCGTCGATGGTTGCGACCCGGCCGCATCTCTGACCTCAGGCAACCGCAAACAGGGAGTTCCATCGGTGATCAAGGCAGCGCTCGTCGGCACTGGCGATTGGGGCCAGCGGCTGGTGACATCGGTCCAGGGCAAGAGCGAGCTCATCCGCTTCACCGCGGCCGTCACCCGCACTCCGGCAAAGGGCGCCGGCTTCGCTCTCCAGCACGGGCTGACGCTGCATGACGACTATCGCCGGGTCCTGGCGGATCCGACGATCGACGCGGTCGTGCTGGCGACGCCGCACAGCCAGCATGGCCGGCAGGTGATCGACGCGGCCGAAGCGGGCAAGCCGGTCTTCGTCGAAAAGCCGTTCACCCTGGACAAGGCGAGCGCCGCGGCCGCGGTCGAGGCCTGCCGCCGCCGGGGCGTCGTGCTCGCCTTCGGCCACAACCGGCGCTTTCTGCCGGCGGTGCAGGCGCTGAAGCGGATGGTCGAGGAAGGCCGCATCGGCAAGCTGCTTCAGGTCGAGGGTAATTTCTCGTCGAGCTCGGGCTATCGCCACGGCCGCGAGTCCTGGCGCGCCAGCCCCAGCGAGGCGCCGGCTGGCGGCATGACCGCGCTCGGCATCCACGTGGTCGACGCCCTGATCCATCTCTGCGGCGCGGTCGAGCAGGTCCAGGCCAAAAGCCGGCACAACGTGCTGCCGATCGATGTCGACGACGCCACGACCATCCTGATGAGCTTCGCCAGCGGCGCCCTGGGCTATCTCGGCACCTGCTTCGCCTCGGCGCCCTATTGGCGCCTCCATCTCTTCGGCTCCGAGGGCTGGGTGGAAATGCACGGCCAGGAGACGCTGCTCATCGCCGGCCGCGACGGCCGGACCGAGGAGCGCAAATTCCCGCCGCGCGACATCGAGCGCGCCGAGCTCGAGGCCTTTGCCGACGCGATCGCCGGCCGCGCGGCGTTTCCCGTGCCGGCCGAGGAGGCGATCCACGGCGTGGCCGTGCTCGAGGCGATCGCCCGCTCGGCGCAAACCGAGAGCGCCATGCCGGTCGCCTGATCCGCGGAGGCCGGGGTTTCGTGCCCGAGCCGGCACAAAGCATTTTGCAACATCGAGATTCACGATACGTTCCGGCTGCGAGGTCGGAGCACCGCATGGGCAAGCGCCTGAATCTTCAGTTGCAGCTGACCGGCTTACCCCGCCTCTCCGTTGGCTTTCCGGCAGTTGATCATGAACGTGTGCGTGAGCTGGCATGCGATGCACCGGAGCGCGACCGGTTGGGCTTCGCACGGACATTCGCGCACGCGATCGTTTGTGCGGCGTGGCGAGCACGGCAGATGCCGGCGGGGCCCGCGCCTCTCCCGCAAGCTCTCGAAGCCGTCGCCTTGTCCATCGAGGCGGAGCGCTGGGCCGAGCAGTTTGGCGAAGCCGCTGCCGAATGCGATTCGCGCTCGCTCGCGCATCTGATCGGCGCCGTCTATACGACGGCGCTGCCCGATCCCTACCGTGCATCGCACGGCGTCTTCTATACCCCGCCGGAACTGATCGACCGGCTTTTGACAATGGCCGAGGAGGCCGGCATAAGCTGGCGGACAGCCCGTGTTCTGGATCCCGCCTGCGGCGGCGGGGCGTTCCTGCTGGCGATTGCACGTCGGATGGTGGAGGCTCTGGCCGACACGGCGCCGACCTTCGTTCTGCAACAGCTCGGCGCTCGGTTGCGGGGCGTCGATATCGATCCCTTTGGCGCGTGGCTGGCGCAAACCATGCTCGAGGTGACGCTGCGCGACGTCGCGTCCGTCGCGCGCAAATCCGTCCCGCACATGGTGGAGTCGCGCGACAGCCTGGAACCGGGACTGATCGCCGAATCCGCCTACGATCTCGTTATCGGCAATCCGCCCTACGGTCGCGTCTCTCTGTCGGCGGAGCGTCGCAGCCGGTTCGCGCGGAGCCTTCACGGACATGCGAATCTCTATGGGCTCTTTACCGATGCGGCGCTGCGCTGGACGAAGCGGGGCGGGGTAATCGGATATGTTACGCCGACCTCGATGCTGTCGGGGCTCTACTACAAATCCCTCAGGGCTCTGCTTGCGACCGAAGCGCCGCCGCTTGCCGTCAATTTCGTCAGCGAACGTGGGGGCGTATTCACCGGTGTGCTCCAGGAGACGATGCTTGCGACCTACCGGCGGGACGCGGTTGCGTGCGGTGGCACGGTTGGATTTATAGCGATCGGATCGCACGGCGCTCGCTGTTGCAAAGCGGGAAGGATATCGCTGCCGTCGCGTCCCGAGGCGCCATGGCTGCTGCCCCGGTCGGCCGATCAGGCGGGTTTCGTGCGCCGGCTTGGCGCGATGCCGCGCCGGCTTGCCGATTACGGCTACGGCGTCTCGACCGGCCCGCTCGTGTGGAATCGGTTCAAGACGCAGTTCCGCCGCGACAGGGGGCCGGCGGCCTATCCAGTGATCTGGGCAGAGGCCGTGACCGCCGACGGCCGGTTCTCTTGGCGCAGCGAGAAACGCAATCATGCACCATGGTTCGTCGCCAACCGTCCCAAGGATGATTGGCTGATCGTCGATCGGCCGTGCGTGCTCTTGCAGCGAACGACGGCGAAGGAGCAATCACGCCGTCTGATCGCCGCTGAATTGCCCGTCGAGTTCATCCGTCGCTACAAGGGCGTCGCGATCGAAAATCACCTCAACATGGTGCGCGCGCTCGATCCCGGCCCGACGGTGCCGCCCGCGGTCATCGCTGCACTGCTCAACAGTGCCGTGGTCGACGAAGCTTTCCGATGTATCAGCGGATCCGTCGCCGTCTCGGCATTTGAGCTCGAGGAGTTGCCTCTTCCGTCGCCGCCGGTACTCGACAGATTGAGCAAATTGCTCAATGCCTCGGCACCAAGCGACAAAATCGAAGCGGTAATCTCGGCAGCCTACAAGCGAGACGACGCTGCCGGCGCTGCCTGACGTCGAGACCATTCGCGAGCGGCTTCAGGTCATCTTCCCTGAGGGGACGCCCGAGCGGACGAGATGTACGAGCCTGGCCGCGGCGCGAACCATCTTCACGATGCTCTATGTCGGTGCGATCGAGGGGGGTGAATGGCTGGCGCCCAAATTCGTTTATCGGAGGGCAGCAGTCAGGCTGCCAAAACCAGCGACGCCGCCCGTGTCGCCTATCTCGCGGCCGTCGAGCGGCCAGGCACGCCCGAGCCGGCGGACCGGTGGTACAAGGAAAATACGCGCGAGTCGATCCGTGACGATACGCTGCGCTACGGGCTGGTGGCGATAGGCGCCGTTCTGGTGAAGTCCGATGTGCCGACTACGTCGAGGAAGGGGCGATACGTCTTGCACCGCGATCTGGCGGTCCTCTTCGATCCGGGTCTCGACGAGGCGGAATTTGACGCTGCTGCCGCGGCGTGGCGCGACAAACACCTGACGCGAAACGCGTTGGCAACCGTCCGGGTACTGCAGATCGCGGCGGCGGGCGCCGAGTCCAAGGTGCCCGTCGCCCTGCCGAACGGCGAAGTGCGGGTCATGGCTCCCGGACTTTCCTCGATCATCACCAAGGCCGTTGTCGAGGTGTTCGCGCCGCGATTTCTCATCAACCCGGCAGTTCCGTGGATTTCCGAAAGCGGAAAGAAGGTCGTCGAGAAGGACGACAAGCTGCTGAGGATCCTCGGCATTGAGATCAAGCCGAGAAGCTGCTGCCGGATGTCATCCTTGCTGATACCGGCGAGAGCGAGATTTTGTTCGTGTTCGTCGAGGTCGTGGCGACGGATGGGCCGATGCACGAGGATCGGCGGCGGCAATTTCTTGACATTATTTCGACCGCCGGTTTCAATCCATCTCAGGCGCTCTTCCTCACGGCGTTTCGGAGCCGCGATCACCCGGCCTTCAAAAAGTCCGTTGCCAGCCTCGCATGGGGGTCTTTCGCCTGGTGCTTCTCTGAACCCGACCACCTGATCGCGTTCGACGGGGCGACACGCAGCCTACGCTACTTTGGCGGCGGCCCCGGACGATAGGGCGACCATCCATAGTCTAAGCCCGGCGTTGATCGCTACTCCGCGGCGGCTCGGCGAAGAGCCCGCCGTTCAGTTCCGCGGTGCGTGCTTGCCGAGGATGCGCTGCAGCGTGCGGCGGTGCATCTTGAGCCGCCGCGCAGTCTCCGAGACGTTGCGGTCGCACTGCTCGTAGACGCGCTGGATGTGCTCCCAGCGCACCCGGTCGGCGGACATCGGGTCTTCCGGCGGCGGCGGCAGCAGCGCGTCGCTCGCCAGCAGCGCGCGCTCGACCGCATCGGCATCGGCCGGCTTCGGCAGGTAGTCGAGCGCGCCGGCCTTCACCGCCGCCACCGCGGTAGCGATGTTGCCGTAGCCGGTGAGCATGACGATGCGCGCGCCGGGCCGTGCCTTGCGCAGCGCCTTGACGATCTCGAGCCCGCTGCCGTCGGCCAGCCTGAGATCGACCACCGCGAAGGCCGGGGCGTTGGCGCTCACCGCTGCGATCCCGGAGGATACGCTGTCGGCGGTGGCGACGATGAAGCCGCGCCGCTCCATGGCGCGCGCCAGCCGCTGGCACAGCGGCGCGTCGTCGTCGACCAGCAGCAGGCTGCGCTCGGATTCCGGCCAGCCCTCGATCACCGAGGGCGCGGCCATCGCCGGGGGATGCGTGTCGTCCATCATTCTCCAACCTCTTTCAACGCGGTCTTGCCGTCCATGCCTTCGAGTACGAAGCGGCGCCATTCCACCACCACCTGCGCGCCGCCATCGGGCAGATTGGCGTAGCTGACGCGCGCGCCGGTGCGCTCCAGCAGGCTCTGGGCGATGAAGATGCCGAGCCCCATATGCTCGCCGGACTCGCCGCTCCGACCGGAAATATAGGGCTCGCCGATGCGGGCGAGAACCGCCTGCGGAAAACCCGGTCCGTCATCGACGATGTCGACCGCCACCGTCTCCTCGCTCCAGGTGGTGGTGACGTCGACGGCGCGGCTGGCGAATTGCGCGGCGTTCTGGATGAGATTGCCCAGCCCGTGCATGATCTCGGGGCTGCGCGCCACCAGCGGCTCCTCCACCGGCATGCCCTCGGCGTCGCGTCCGGCGGCGGTGGCGTAGGTGACGTTCTTGTCCTCGGTGCGGTAGGGCTCGCCCGCCGCCTCGACCAGCGCCGAGAACGGCAGCCGGGTGGTGAAGGGCGAGCCGGTCTCGGCGTCGCGCTGCTGCGCGAGATCCGCGAGGATGGTGCGGCAACGCTCGCTCTGGCTCAGCAGCAACAGCGCGTCCTCGGCATAGGGGCTGCCCGGCGGCAGGTCGCGCACCAGCTCCCTGGCGACCACCGCGATGGTGGCGAGCGGCGAGCCCAGCTGATGCGCCGCGGCGGCGGCGATGCCGCCCACCGCCGAAACGCGCTGCTCGCGCGCCAGCGCCAGCTGCGTCGCGGTATAGGCATCGCGCATGCGCCGCGCCTCCTCGGCCACGTTCCAGGTGTAGCCGGCGACGAACACGGTGGCGAGCACCAGCGCCGTCCAGACGCCGAAGATATAGAGCGGCGGCGGCGGCAGCGGCGCCTCGCGCCAGGGCAGCGGCATGTGGAACACGGCAATCAGGCTGATCGCCGCCACGGTGAGCGCCGACAGCCAGAACACGCTGCGCCGCGACAGGATGGTCGCCGCCACCGTCACCGGCGCCATCATCAGCATGGCGAAGGGGTTCTGCAGGCCGCCGGTCAGGAACAGCAGCATGCCGAGCTGCAGCATGTCATAGGCGAGATAGAACGACGCCTCGCGGTCGCCCAGCCGCGCCGAGGCGCGCCGCGGCCAGCTCGCGGCGATGTTGAGCGCCGCCGAGGTGGCGACGACGGCAAGCGCGCCGTCGATCGGCAGCACGAAACCCAGCCCGTAATGCACCAGCAGGATGGTCGCCGCTTGCCCGGCCACCACCACCCAGCGGATGAGCACGAGCATGCGCAGGCTGACCGAGACGTCGGTGCCCGGCCGCTGCGTCGCCCGCGGCATCTGGCCGTAATACGCCATCCGCTCCTCGCCTCGCCCGCGGGAACCGTCGCCCCACGCTCGGCGCGTATTATAGGGTAGGAACGTGCCGTC
Organism: Rhodospirillales bacterium; assembly: GCA_027315365.1. Taxonomy (GTDB): domain Bacteria; phylum Pseudomonadota; class Alphaproteobacteria; order ATCC43930; family CGMCC-115725; genus DAHUYF01. Next base: position 33,261 of record DAHUYF010000146.1, read on the forward strand.
CGCTGCCAAGCCGCACCTCCCTCGAACTTCCCGGATTGCCGCTCATCCCCGGCGCTTTGCCCCGGGGCTGCGATCCGCCATAGTGCGCCGCGTGTCCCGCCCCGTCATCGAAGTCTCGGCGCTGACCAAGCGCTTCGGCGCCACGCTCGCCGTCGACGGCATCGATTTCGCCGTGCCGGCGGGCACCACCGCGGCGCTGCTTGGCGGCAACGGCGCGGGCAAGACCACCACGCTGTCGATGCTGCTCGGCCTGCTGCTGCCGACGGCGGGGCGCATCCGCATCTTCGGCGAAGACATGTTGCGCCATCGTTACCGGGTTTTGCCGCGGATGAACTTTTCATCCCCTTACGTCGACCTGCCGCATCGCCTGACTGTGCGCCAGAACCTCACCGTCTACGGCCGGCTCTACGGCATTGCCGGCCTGGGCGCGCGCATCGAGGCGCTGGCGCAGGACCTGCAGATCGCGGATTTTCTGTCGACCCAAACCGGCAAGTTGAGTGCCGGGCAGAAGACTCGCGTGGCGCTCGCCAAGGCGCTGCTCAACGCGCCCGAGCTGCTGCTGCTCGACGAGCCCACCGCCTCGCTCGATCCCGATACCGGCGATTGGGTGCGCGGATATCTCGAGCGCTACCGCGAGCGCAGCGGCGCCACCATCCTCCTCGCCTCGCACAACATGGCCGAGGTGGAGCGGCTCTGCTCCGAGGTGATGATGATGCGCGAGGGCCGCATCGTCGATCGCGGCAGTCCGCGCGCGCTGATCCGGCGCTACGGCCGCGAGACGCTGGAGCAGGTGTTCCTCGAGATCGCCCGCGCCGACGGCCGCGGCGCGGAGCTGCGGGCGGCGCCGTGAGCGCGCGCGGCGAGCCCCGGGGTTTCTCGCCCGGCCGCGTCGGCGCCATGCTGCTGCGCTATCTCTACCTGCTGCGAAGCTCCTGGCCGCGCGCGCTCGAGCTGGTCTACTGGCCGGCGATCCAGATGGTGCTGTGGGGCTTCACCAGCCAGTTCCTGATGACCAACAGTTCCTATGTCGCCCGCGCCGGCGGCGTGCTGCTGGCGGCGGTGATGCTGTGGGACGTGATGTTCCGCGGCCAGCTCGGCGTCTGCGTCCCCTTCCTCGAGGAGCTGTGGTCGCGCAATCTCGGCCATCTCTTCGTCACCCCGCTCAGGCCCTATGAATGGATGATCGCGCTCCTCAGCATGAGCCTGATCCGCGTCCTGATCGGGGTCGGGCCGGCGATGCTGCTGGCGATCCCGCTCTACCATTATTCGATCTTCTCGCTGGGCCCGCCGCTGCTGGCGTTCTTCCTGCTGCTGCTGGCGATGGGCTGGGGCCTCGGCCTGATGGTCGATGCCATGCTGCTGCGTCACGGGCTCGGCGCCGAGAGCCTCGCCTGGCTCGCGGTCTTCCTGCTGGCGCCGGCCAGCGCCGTCTATTACCCGGTCTCGGTGCTGCCGTCCTGGCTGCAGGACGTGGCCTTCCTGCTGCCCTCGGCGCATGTCTTCGAGGGCATGCGCGCGGTGATGTTCCAGCACGTCTTCCGTCTCGATCATTTCATCGCCGCCGCACTGCTCGACGCGGTCTATCTCACCCTTGGCGGCGCCATCTTCCTCTACGCCTTCCGCGGCGCCCGCCGCCGCGGCGCGCTGCTGATGGTCGGCGAGTGAACAGCGGCGCACCGTTGACAAAAATGTTGATATCAACATAATTGGCGGCAGGCCCGGATGCTGGTCCAAGGCCGGAGAGCGAACACCTCGCCACGATGCGGCGGAAGGGCACTCCCATGGAAGTTCAGACCTATCTGTTCTTCGACGGCCGCTGCGACGAGGCCATCGCCTTCTACCGCCGCGTCCTCGGCGCCGAAATCGACATGCTGATGCGCTTCAAGGACCATCCCGGAGGCATGCAGCCGGGCATGATTCCGCCCGGCGCCGAAGAGAAAGTGATGCATGCGAGTTTCCGCATCGGCGACACCACGATCCTGGCGTCCGATGGCCGCTGCCTGGGGAAGCCGAGCTTCCAGGGCTTCGCGCTGGCGCTTTCCGTGGCGACCGATGCCGAGGCCGAGCGGGTCTTCGCCGCGCTCGGCGATGGCGGCCAGGTGCAGATGCCGCTGGCGAAGACGTTTTTCTCCTCGCGCTTCGGCACGGTTGCCGACCGCTTCGGCGTGTCGTGGATGGTCCTCGTCCGGGCTTGAGGGCTTCTAATCCTCTTTTCCGCTCACCCCGGCCTCTGCGAAGGTCGCCATGCCGGTGTGGCAGGCGAGCGCGGATTTGAGGATGCCGATCGCCAGCGTCGCGCCCGAGGCCTCGCCCAGCCGCATGCCGAGATCGAAGAGCGGCGCCTTGCCCAGCGCCTGCAGCAGCCGCGTATGGCCGGGCTCGGCCGAGCGGTGCGCGACGATGCAATGGTCGAGCGCGCGCCGGTCGAGCGCGAAGAGCACGGCGGCGGCGGCGGTCGTGGCATAGCCGTCGAGCACCACCGGCACGCGGGCGCGGCGCGCGGCGATGATGGCGCCGGTGATCGCGGCGAGCTCGCGCCCGCCGAGGCGCCGCAGCAGATCGAAGGCGTCGGTCGCCTCGCCGCGATGGCGCCCCACCGCCTCGCCGACCACCGCGACCTTGCGCTCCAGCACGGCGCCGGCGACGCCGGTGCCGGGGCCGACCCACTCGGCGGCGCTGCCGCCGAAGAGGGCGCAGCACAGCGCCGCGGCGGCGGTGGTGTTGGCGATGCCCATCTCGCCCAGCGCCAGCAGGTCGATGCCGGGCTCGACCGCCATCATGCCGTAGGCCAGCGCCAGCGCGCAGTCCTCGTCGCTCATCGCCGGCGCGGTGGTGAAATCCGCGGTCGGCTCGTCGAGCGCCATCTCGTAGACGCGCAGATCGGCGCTGACGGCCTCGCAGAGCTGGTTCACCGCGGCGCCGCCGCGGATGAAGTTCTGCACCATCTGCGCCGTGACATCCGCGGGAAAGGCCGAGACGCCGCGCGCCGCGACGCCGTGATTGCCGGCGAAGACCGCGGTGCGGGGATGCTCGATCGTGGGCGGGTGCTTGCCCTGCCAGGTTGCCATCCACTGCACCAGCTCCTCGAGCCGGCCGAGCGCGCCCGCCGGCTTGGTGAGCTGCGCCTCGCGCGCGGCGGCGGCGGTGCCGGCCTCGAGATCCGGGCCGGGCAGATGCGCCATCAGCGCGCGCATCTCGTCGAGCGTGGCGAGCGGCTTTTCTTCCGCCATGATGTCCCCCCGGGCTCCCGTTCAGCGGGCCGCACTCTCCCCCATCGCCGGCGTCGCGCCAAGCGAAAACCGCCGTGGTGCCGGCGCGCGGCTTGCGCTAAAACTCCGCCATGGCCGACCTGCCGCCGCGCTGGAGCGACGCCGCCCGCTGGTGGGGCGAGTTCTGCCGCGCCGCCTCCTTTCTCACCCGCCTGCCGCTGCCGGTACCCCCCGTCCGGGCCGCAGCACCGCTGGCCGAGGCGGGCTGGGCCTTTCCGCTGGTCGGCATCGTCGTCGGGCTCCTGAGCGGCATCGCCTATGGGGTCGCCGTCTACCTCCATCTGCCGCCGCTCGCCGCGGCGCTGATCGCGCTGGGATTGGGGGTGCGGCTTACCGGCGGGCTGCATGAGGACGGGCTCGCCGACACCGCCGACGGGCTCGGCGGCGGCAGCGATCCCGCCGAGAAGCTCGCCATCATGCGCGACAGCCGCATCGGCACCTTCGGCGTGCTGGCCCTCATCTTCAGCGTGGGTCTGCGCGCCACGGCGATCGCCGGCATCGCCGCCACCGGCCCGGTCATCGTCGCGCTGATCGCCGCCCATGCGGTGGCGCGCGGCCTGCTGCCGCTGGTGCCGCGCGCGCTCGAGCCGGCGCGCAAGGACGGGCTCGGCGCCGCGGCCGGCACGCCCTCGGCGGCGGTCGCCTGGAGCGCGGCCGGGCTGGGCGCGGTGATCGCGCTCTTCGCTCTCGATTTCCTGCCCGGCCTCGTCGCGCTGATCGCCGCCGCGCTGGTGATGTCGGCGCGCGCCGTGCTTGCCCAGCGCCAGCTCGGCGGCTACACCGGCGACGTGCTCGGCGCGGTCGAGCAGGGCGGCGAGACGGTGGTTCTGTTGGTGGCGGCGGCATGGGCGACGTGACGCGGTGGTGGTGGGTGCGGCACGCGCCGGTGACGGTGAACGAGGGTCGCTGCTACGGCCAGACCGACCATCCCTGCGACGTGACAGACGCTGCCGCCTTCGCCGGGCTGGCGCAGAAGCTGCCGCGGGACGCGGTGTGGATCACCAGCCCGCTGCAGCGCACGCATATGACCGCGACCGGCATCGTCCGCGCCGGCCTGCCCGGTCCCGATCCCATTCCCGGCCCCGGCGTGCTGGTCGAGCCCGATCTCATCGAGCAGCATTTCGGCGACTGGCAGGGCCGTTCCTATGCCGAGCTGGCGCAGCTGAACGGCAATCTCTGGCCGCGCTTCTGGCTCGGCGCGGCGCATGAGAGGCCGCCCGGCGGCGAGAGCTTCGTCGATCTCATGGCGCGCGCGCATCCCGCCATCGAGCGGCTGTCGCGCGCGCATGCCGGGCGCGACATCATTGCGGTCACCCATGGCGGCACCATCCGCGCGGCGGTGGCGCAGGCGCTCGGCCTCACGCCCGAGGCGTCGCTGGCGCTCAGCATCGACAACCTGTCGCTGACCCGGATCGAGCACTTCCCCGGCTCGGACACCGCGCATCCCTGGCGCGTCGCCGCGGTCAACCAGACGCCGGTGTAGGCGCTTCCTCTAAGGCCGCACCAGGAAGACGATCAGCACCGCGACGCCGCCGGCGATCAGCGTGTAGCCGAGGGTCGGCGTCGTGCCGCAATTCAGGAACAGATTGTCGATGACCGAGCACATGGGCTGCCTCCACCGCGTCGGCGCCGCCATCGCACAGCCTGCGGGCTTTGCTCTCTATCTGGTGGCGGCATAAAGCGGTCCCCAGAAGAATCGCCGGTGATTCGCGGGAGGTTTTAGTCGAGGCCTGCGCGCTGTCCTTTGCCGTCGCCGCCGTCGATTTGACGAGCACGCCAAATCGCCCCGCCCACGACTTCGTTTCCCCCTCGCTGGCTTCCTGCCGTCTGCCGTGCTAGCGTCGGCCTCGCGACGAGACAGGGAAGTCCGGTGCGATGCCGGCGCTGCCCCCGCAACTGTAAGCGGCGAGATCGCGGCAAAGACAGCCACTGGCCGGTGCGAGCCGGCCGGGAAGGCGCCGCGGTCGACGACCCCGAGCCAGGAGACCTCCTCGTTGCGCCCTTGCAACCGATGATCCTCGGGCGGAGGAACGTCTTGCCGGAACGAGCCGATGTGTCTTCGCCGTCTGCGCCGCCGCCGCGCCTGTCGCTGGTGCTGGGCGGTGCGCGCTCGGGCAAGAGCCGCTACGCCGAAGGCCTGATCGAGGCGGCCTCCGAGCGGGCGCTCTATCTCGCCACCGCCGAGGCGCGCGATGCCGAGATGCAGGACCGCATCCGCCGCCACCGCGCGCGGCGCGGGCCGCGCTGGACGACGCTCGAGGAGCCCTTCGCCCTCGCCGACCGGCTGCCGGCCGAGGCGCGTCCCGATCGCCCGATCCTGGTCGACTGCCTCACCCTGTGGCTCTCCAACCATCTGCTCGCCGGGCACGATATCGACGCCGAGATCGCGGCGCTCGACGCCGCGCTGCCCGGCCTCGGCGGGCCGGTGGTGTTCGTCGCCAACGAGGTCGGCCTCGGCATCGTGCCGGAGAACGCGCTCGCCCGCGCCTTCCGCGACCATGCCGGCCGGCTCAACCAGACCGTCGCAGCGCGCGCCGACCGCGTCGTCTTCATCGCCGCCGGGCTGCCGCTCGTGCTCAAGGAACCCAATTGATGCGCAAGATTCCCGCGACCATCGTCACCGGCTTTTTGGGCGCCGGCAAGACCAGCCTCATCCGCCATCTCCTCGCCCGGGCCGGGGGCCGCCGCATCGCGCTGATCATCAACGAGTTCGGCGAGCTCGGCATCGACCGCGAGATCCTGCTCGGCTGCGGCGTCGAGAGCTGCGGCGAAGAGGATGTGATCGAACTGGCCAATGGCTGCATCTGCTGCACCGTCGCCGAAGATTTCCTGCCGACCATCGCGGCGCTGCTGGCACGCCCGGCGCCGCCCGAGCACATTGTCATCGAGACTTCGGGCCTCGCGCTGCCCAAGCCGCTGGTGCAGGCCTTCGCCTGGCCCGAGGTAAAGGCGCGGGTCACCGTCGACGGCGTCGTCGCGGTGATCGACGCGGCGGCAGTGGCGGCCGGGCGCTTTGCCGCCGATCCCGCGGCCCTCGCCGCGCAGCGCGCCGCCGATCCCGCGCTCGACCACGACAATCCGCTGGAAGAAGTGTTCGGCGACCAGCTCGCCTGCGCCGATCTCGTCGTGCTCAACAAGAGCGATCTGCTCACCGCCGACGACCTGGCCGCGGTCGAAAGCGCGACGCGCGCGCGGCTGCGGCCGGCGGTGAAGCTGCTGCGCGCCACCGCGGGCGCCGTGGCGCCGGCGCTGCTGCTCGGGCTCGCCGCCGCCGCCGAGGACGATCTCGCCGCGCGGCCCTCGCATCACGATCTCGAGGGCACGCATGATCACGAGGATTTCGAGAGTTTCGTCGTCGCGCGCGGGCCGGTCGCCGATCCCCAGCGCTTCCTCGACCGGCTCGGCGCCGTCATCGCCGCGCATGACGTGCTGCGCTTGAAGGGCTTCCTCGACGTGCCCGGCAAGGAGTTCCGCCAGGTGGTGCAGGGCGTCGGAGCGCGGCTGCAGTATTATTTCGACCGGCCCTGGCGCGCCGGCGAGCCGCGCCGCAGCCATCTCGTCGTCATCGGCCGCAAAGGCCTCGACCGCGCCGCGATCTCCGCGGCGCTGCTGGCATGACGTCGTCGCGCCTCGCTTACCGATCGGCCCCCCCTCCCCCTCAAGGGGGGAGGGGATATGAAGCCTCGCCATGCATCTCCTAGCCGCGCAATCCGGCAGCATCGGCGACGGCGCCGCGGCGGTCGAGCTCGGCCAGACGCCGGGCGACATTGTCGTGCTGTCGGCGGCGGATAGCGAGATCGCCTGCCTCGCCGCGGCGCAGCGCCGGCGCGTCGCGGACGATCCCGCCGCGCCCAGCCTCCGGCTCGCCAGCCTGCTGCGCCTTGGCCACAATTATTCCGTCGACCGCCATGTCGAGACCGTGCTGTCGCGGGCGCGGCTTGTCATCGTTCGGCTGCTGGGCGGCAGCGGCTATTGGCGCTACGGCGTCGAGCGTCTCGCCGAGCTGGCGCGCGGCCGCGGCCTCTTGCTGGCCTTGCTGCCGGGCGACGACCAGCCCGATGCCGAGCTGGCGCAGCTGTCGACGCTCGCCCCCGAGGCGATGCACCGGCTCTGGCGCTACCTCGCCGAAGGCGGTGCCGGCAATGCCGAGCAGTTCCTGCGCTATGCCGCGAGCCTGATCGGCGGTACGGCCGCCTGGCGCGAGCCCGCGCCCTTGCTGCGCGCCGGGATTTACTGGCCGGGGCGGGAGAGCGTCGACCTCGCCGCGTTGCGCGCGCAGTGGCGGCCCGAGGCGCCGGTGGCGGCGGTCGTCTTTTATCGCGCGCTGGTGCAGGCGGCGAACACCGCGCCGGTCGATGCGCTGATCGCCGCGCTTCAGGCGCGCGGCCTCAACCCGCTGCCGCTCTATGCGCAAAGCCTCAAGGACGCGCAGGCGGCGGCGATCCTCGGCCAGGCGCTGGCCGCGGCGGCGCCCGACATCGTGCTGAACGCCACCGGCTTCGCCGTCTCGGCGCCGGGCGAGCCGCATCGTCCGGGCGTGCTCGACGCCGCCGACTGCCCGGTGCTGCAGGTGATCTTCGCCGGCGGTGAGGAGAGCGCCTGGCGCCAGGGCACGCGCGGCCTCGATGCCCGCGACATCGCCATGAACGTGGCGCTGCCCGAGATCGACGGCCGCATCATCACCCGCGCGCTCTCGTTCAAGGCGGCAGCGCGCCGCGATCCCCTGACCGAGGCCGATCTCGTCTGCTATGCGCCGGTGGCGGACCGCATCGGTTTCGTCGCCGATCTCGCGCGCAACTGGGTGCGGCTGCGCCGCACGCCGCCGGAAGAGCGCCGGATCGCGCTGGTGCTGGCGAACTATCCCGGGCGCGACGGCCGCATCGGCAACGGCGTCGGCCTCGACACTCCGCAATCGGTGATCGTGGCGCTGCGCGCGCTGGCCGAGGCGGGGTACCGCGTCGGCGAGATCCCGCCGGACGGCGATGCGCTGATTGGCGCGCTGCGCGCCGGCCCGACCAACAGCGCCGACGGCCGCCGCCGCGCCGCCGAGGAGGGCTTCTCGCGCGCCGATTACGCCGCCTATTTCGCGGTGCTGCCGCGCACGGCGCAGGACGCGGTGACCGCGCGCTGGGGTGCGCCGGAACGCGATCCCGCCTTCCGCGAGAGCCGCCTCGATTGCGGCAGCTTCGCCATCCCGGCGCTGCGCTTCGGCAATGTCGCGGTGGCGATCCAGCCGTCGCGCGGCTACGACATCGACCCCGCCGCGAGCTATCACGCGCCCGATCTGGTGCCGCCGCACGGCTATCTCGCTTTCTACGCCTGGCTCGCCGACGGCTTGCGCGCCCAGGCGGTGGTGCATATGGGCAAGCACGGAAATCTCGAATGGCTGCCGGGCAAGGCGCTGGCGCTCTCGGCCGAATGCTTCCCCGAGGCGGCGCTCGGGCCGTTGCCGCATCTCTACCCCTTCATCGTCAACGATCCCGGCGAGGGGACGCAAGCCAAGCGCCGCGCCCAGGCGGTGATCGTCGATCACCTGACGCCGCCGCTGACCCGCGCCGAGAGCTATGGTCGCCTCGCCGAGCTGGAACGCCTGGTCGACGAGTATTACGCCGCCGCGGCCGGCGATCCGCGCCGGCTGCCGGTGCTCGGCGCCGAGATCGTCGAGCTGGTGCGCGCCACCGGGCTCGACCGCGATTGCGGCATCTCGCTGAGCGACGGCCGCGACGCGGCGCTGGGCAAGCTCGACGCCTATCTCTGCGAGCTGAAGGAGATGCAGATCCGCGACGGCCTGCACGTCTTCGGCCGCGCCCCGGACGGCGCGCAGCTCGCCGATCTGCTGGTGGCGCTGACGCGCCTGCCGCGCGGGAAGGCGCCGGGCCAGGCCTCGCTGATCCGCGCGCTGGCCGCCGATCTCGCCCTCGATTTCGACCCGCTCGACGCGGCGCTCGGCGCGCCCTGGACCGGGCCGCGGCCGGCGGCGCTTGCCGGCGACGCGCCCTGGCGCAGCGCCGGCGACACGGTGGAGCGGCTGGAGCTTCTGGCGCTGCGCCTGGTGACCGGCGAGGCCGCGCCGGAGGGCGTGTGGACGCGCACCCGCGCCGTGCTCGACGCCATCGCGCGCGAGATCAAGCCGGCGGTCGAGGCCTGCGGCGCGGCCGAGCTCGACGGGCTGCTGTGCGGGCTCGCCGGGCGCTTTGTCGCACCCGGCCCCTCGGGCGCGCCGACGCGCGGCCGGCCCGAGGTGCTGCCGACGGGGCGCAATTTCTATTCGCTCGACAGCCGCGCGGTGCCGACGCCGGCGGCCTGGCAGCTCGGCTGGAAATCGGCGCAGCTTCTGGTCGAACGTCATGCACAGGAGCATGGGAGATATCCCCGCCGCCTCGCGCTTTCCGCCTGGGGCACCGCCAACATGCGCACCGGCGGCGACGACGTGGCGCAGGCGCTGGCGCTGATGGGCGTGCGGCCGCAATGGGAAGCGAAGACCGGCCGCGTCCAGGGATTCGAAGTCCTGCCGGCGCGCCTGCTCGACCGGCCGCGGGTCGACGTCACCTTGCGCGTCTCGGGCTTCTTCCGCGACGCCTTCCCCAATCTCATCGCGCTGGTCGACAGCGCCGCGCGTGCCGTGGCGGCGCTCGACGAGCCCGCCGAGGTCAATCCGCTCGCCGACCGCGTCGCCGCCGACCGCGCCCGGCTGGAAGCGGCGGGCGTCGATGCCGAGACCGCTTTGCTTCGCGCCGGCTATCGCGTCTTCGGCGCCAAGCCCGGTGCCTATGGCGCGGGGCTGCAGGCGCTGATCGACGAGCGCGGCTGGCAGGACGAGCGCGACCTCGCCGAGGCCTATCTTGCCTGGGGCGGCTTTGCCTATGGTGCCGGCGCCGAGGGCGCGGCGGAGCCGGCGCTCTTCCGCGAGCGCCTGGAGCATGTCGAGGCGGTGGTGCAGAACCAGGACAATCGCGAGCACGACCTGCTCGACAGCGACGACTACTATCAGTTCGAAGGCGGGCTTGCGGTCGCCGTGCGCCACCTCTCGGGTGCCGCGCCGGTGGTCTATCACAACGACCATTCGCGCCCCGAGAGCCCGCGCATCCGCACCCTCGAGGAAGAGATCGGCCGCGTTCTCCATGCCCGCGTGGTCAATCCCAAATGGCTTAAGGGCGTGATGCGCCACGGCTACAAGGGCGGCTTCGAGATGGCGGCGACGGTGGATTATCTCTTCGCCTTTGCCGCCACGACGCGCGCGGTCCGGGACCATCATTTCGACGCGGTCTACGAGGCCTATCTCGAAAACGCCGAGAGTCGCGGCTTTCTCGCGGCGCACAATCCCGACGCGCTCGCCGAGATCGCGGAGCGCCTGGGCGAGGCGATCGACCGGGGCCTGTGGCGACCGCGGCGCAACAGCGTGCGCGAGGCGCTTGCGGCGCTGGCGGCGGGGCGGCGATGAGCGAGCCCTCCGAGAGCGAGGCCGATCTCAACCGCCGCCATGCCGAGAAGATGGCCAAGCGCAAGGCGGCGCGCGCCAAGATGCTGGCGACCAAGACCGAGGAGCGCGGCCTGGTCATCGTCCATACCGGCACCGGCAAGGGCAAATCCACCGCCGCCTTCGGCATGGTCATGCGCTGCCTCGGCCACGGCATGCGCGTCGGCATCGTGCAGTTCATCAAGGGCGCCTGGAATACCGGCGAACGCCACGTGCTCGATCGCTTCCCCGATCTCGTCACCTGCCGCGCCATGGGCGAGGGCTTCACCTGGGACACGCAGGACCGTGCCCGCGACATCGCCGCGGCGCGCGCCGCCTGGGCGGCGGCCAAGACGATGATCGCCGATCCCGCCTATCGCCTGGTGCTGCTCGACGAACTCAATATCGTGCTGCGCTACGACTACCTCGACATCGCCGAGGTGGTCGAGACGCTGCAGCGCAAGCCGCGCGACCTCCACGTCGTCGTCACCGGCCGCAACGCCAAGCCGGAGCTGATCGCGATCGCCGATCTCGTCACCGAGATGACGCTGGTGAAGCATCCCTTCCGCGGCGGCGTCAAGGCACAGGCCGGGATCGAATTCTGAGATGCCGCGCCGCACCCCCGCGCTGATGCTGCAAGGCACCGGCTCCGATGTCGGCAAGTCGCTGCTGGTGGCGGGGCTGGCGCGCGCGCTGACGCGGCGCGGCCTCGCGGTGCGGCCGTTCAAGCCGCAGAACATGTCGAACAACGCTGCGGTCACCGGACAGGGCGGCGAGATCGGCCGCGCCCAGGCGCTGCAGGCGCGTGCTTGCGGCGTGCCGCCCAGCGCCGACATGAATCCGGTGCTGCTCAAGCCGCAATCGGAGCAAGGCGCGCAGGTGGTGGTGGAAGGCCGGCTCTTCGGCGCGGCAAGCGCGCGCGACTATCACGCGCTGAAGCCGGTGCTTTTGCCGCGCGTTCTGGCAAGCTTCGAGCGGCTCTCGGCGGCGGCCGACATCGTGCTGGTCGAAGGTGCGGGCAGCGCCGCGGAGGTCAATCTGCGCGCCGGCGACATCGCCAATATGGGCTTTGCCGAGGCGGCGGACGTGCCGGTGGTGCTGGTCGGCGACATCGACCGCGGCGGCGTCATCGCCGCGCTGGTCGGCACGCAGGCGCTGCTGGCGCCGGCCGAATGCGATCGCCTCAAGGGCTACATCGTCAACAAATTCCGCGGCGATCCCCGCCTGTTCGACGGTGCGCTCGACGTCCTGCGCGCCCGCACCGGCCTCGACTGCCTGGGCGTCGTGCCGTTCTTCGCCGCGGCGCGCGACCTCCCGGCCGAGGATGGCGTGGCGCTCGACGGCTGGACGCGGCTGGCGCGGCGCGAGGGCGCGCTCCGCATCGTCGTGCCGCGGCTGCCGCGCATCGCCAATTTCGACGATCTCGATCCGCTCGCCGCCGAGCCTGGCGTGGCGCTCGATCTGGTGGCGCCCGGCCGTGCCCTGCCGCCGGCCGATCTCGTGCTGCTGCCGGGCTCGAAGGCGACGCTCGCCGATCTCGCCGCGCTGCGCGGCGAAGGCTGGGACATCGACCTCCTCGCCCATGCACGGCGCGGCGGCGCGGTGCTCGGCCTCTGCGCCGGCTACCAGATGCTCGGCCGCCGCATCGCCGATCCCCTGGGGATCGAGGGTGCAGCCGGCGAGGCGCCCGGGCTCGGCCTGCTCGAGGTCGAGACCGTGCTGACCGGCGACAAGATCCTCGCCGCGGCCGAGGGCGTCGAATTGGCGAGCGGCGCTCCGGTCGCCGGCTACGAGATGCATGTCGGGCGCACCGCCGGACCCGGTATGGCGCGGCCGATGCTGCGCCTGGGCGGGCGCGACGACGGCGCCGTCTCGGCCGACGGCCGCATCGCCGGTTGCCATCTGCACGGGGTGTTCGCCGGCGACGCCTTCCGCCGCGCCTTCCTGGCGCGGCTCGGCGGCGTCGGCGACGCCGCGCTCGATTACCAGGCGCGCGTCGAGGCCACCCTCGACGCGCTCGCGACGCATCTCGAAGCCAGCCTCGACATCCCCCGCCTGCTGGAGATCGCCCGTGCGCGGTAGGGCGGCTGTCCGGTGGATCGACGTCCTGCGTCCTTTGACTGCTCGCTGCGCTCGCGCTCAGGATGAGGCACTTTTCTTTGTGCCACCTGCCATCTTCCTCATCCTGAGCTTGCGCCCGGAGGGCGCATGTCGAAGGACGCACTGCACCTATGCAGCGGGAACTGGCGCCGACTCAAAACGCCGCGCCGCGCAGTGCGAGATAGGCGCCGAGCACCGCCAGGGCCTGCAGCAGGCAGGCGATCATGTAGAGGCGCAGCGCGCGGCCGATATCGGCGATGGTGGCGCGGGCGCGGCCGTCGCCAAGCCAGGGATCGTCGACCACCACGCCGTGGTAGCGCCGCGGCCCGGCCAGCGCCAGGTCGAGCGCGCCGGCGGTCGCCGCCTCGGGCCAGCCGGCATTGGGCGAGCGATGCTTGCCCGCGTCGCGCAGCATGATGCGAAAGGCAGGCGCCACGCGCGCCTCAGGCACCGCCAGCGCCGCGGCGGCGAGCAGCAGCCCGCTCAGCCGCGCCGGTACCAGGTTCAGGAGATCGTCGAACCGCGCCGCCGCCCAGCCGAAATGCCGATAGCGCGGCGTCTTGTGGCCGATCATGCTGTCGAGCGTGTTGGCCGTCTTGTAGACAAAGATGCCGGGCAGGCCGAACAGCGCATAGAACAGCGCCGGCGCCACCACCCCGTCGCTGAAATTCTCCGCCAGCGATTCGATCGCGGCGCGCGCCACGCCGTAAGCGTCGAGGCTGAGCGGGTCGCGGCCGACGATGTGCCGCACCGCTTCGCGGCCGCCGGCGATGCCGCCTTGGGTCAGTGCCTTGCCGACCGCGGCGACGTGGTCGAAAAGGCTGCGCTGCGCCAGCAGCACCGCCACCAGCAGCACCTCGACCGCCCAGCCGAAGCGCGCTGCGCGCAGCGCCAAGCCGAGCACTTCGCCGGTCGCGGCGGCGGCCAGCACCAGCGCCGCGACGGCCAGCACCCCGCGCACGCGCCGGGTGCGCGGATCGCGCCGCTCGCGGTTGAGCCGGCGGTCGAACCAGTCGACGGCGCGCCCGACCAGCGCCACCGGATGCGGCAGGAAGCGGAAAGCGCCGGGCAGGTCGCCGACGATCATGTCGAGGGCGAGCGCCGCCAGCAGCAGCAGCAGCGGATCGAGCCCGGGCGCGGGGAAGAGCAGCATCGGCCGCGAGCATTGGCCGGGGGGTGCCGCGGCGTCAACTGCGGGCAAGCACAGGAGCAAAAATGGACACAGCAATAATGATATGCGGCCATGGCAGCCGGGACGGCGACGCGCTCGTCGAGTTCGAGCGGCTGGCGGCGGGGCTGCGCGCGCGGCTGCCGGGGCGCGACATCGCCACGGGCTATCTCGAATTCGCCCGCCCAACCATCCGCGACGGGCTCGAGGCGTTGAAGGCACGCGGCGCCCGGCGCATCCTGGCGGTCCCCGGCATGCTCTTCGCCGCGAGCCATGTGAAGAACGATCTCCCTTGGGAGATCAACAGCTTCGCCGCCGCCAATCCGGGTCTGGAGCTGCGCTTCGGGCGCGAACTCGCGATCGAGCCCAAGCTGCTGCGCGCAGCAGCCGAGCGCATCGCCGAGGCCGAGGCGCGCAGCACCCGCGCCGTCCCGCGCGGCGACAGCCTGCTGCTGGTGGTCGGGCGCGGCACCAACGATCCCGACGCCAATTCCAACATCGCCAAGCTCACCCGCATGCTGTGGGAGGGGATGGGCTTCGGCTGGGCCGAGACCGCCTTCAGCGGCGTCGCCTATCCGCTGGTCGAGCCGGGGCTGAAGCAGGCGCTGCGCCTCGGCTTCTCCCGCATCGTCGTCTTCCCCTATTTCCTCTTCACCGGCGTGCTGGTGAAGCGCATCCACGGCGCGGTCGACCGCGTCGCCGCGGCGCATCCCGAGATCGAGCTGCTCAAGGCCTCCTATCTCAGCGACCATCCGCTGGTGCTCGACAGCTTCGCCGACCGGGTCGCGGAGACGCTCGACGGCGAGCCGGCGATGAATTGCCGGCTGTGCAAATACCGCGCCCAGGTGGTGGGCTACGAGGCGGATCACCTGGCGCCGCAGGCGGCGCACCACCATCACGTCCGCGGCATCGGCGCCGATGCCGACCATGATCACGACCACGACCACGACCATGGCGATCACCACCATCATCACGGCAACGGCCATCGCCATCCCCACGATCATCGCGGCGACTGATCCTTGCCCGAAGCACCCCTCTTCGACGCCTACCTCATGGTCGATTGGAGCGCCGCCGCGAAGCCGCAGCTGGGCAAGGACAGCATTTGGATATGTCACCTGCGTCGGGTGAAAGGCGAGCTTCGACAAGCCGTGTCGATCAATGTGCCGACGCGTCTCGAGGCGCGAGTTCGATTGCTGGAGCTGCTCGAAGCGAACCTCGCCGCGGGTCTCTCAAGCCTGATCGGGTTCGATTTTCCGTTCGGATATCCCGATGGATTCGCCGCTCGACTGCGGCTCGGCGGATCGCCTTGGCGTGCCATTTGGCAGCTGCTTGCGGCGCGCATCGAAGAGAAGCCTGGGAACGGCAACAATCGCTTCTCCGTCGCGGCGGCGTTGAACCGGCAGGTCAGCGGCCGCCCGGCGCCCTTCTGGGGCTGCCCGGCGGCCGCGGCCGGACCGTTCCTGCAGCCGAAGCGTCATTGGCAGCACGACGCGTTTGGTCTTTCCGAGAAGCGGCTTGCCGATGCGCGCATCAAAGGCCCGCAGCCGGTCTGGAAGCTTTACGGCCATGGTGCCGTGGGGAGTCAAGCGCTGACCGGCATTCCCGTCGTGCATTGGCTGCGCAACCATCCGGGCCTCGCCGCGGCCTCGCTCGTCTGGCCTTTCGAAACCGGGCTTTCGGTGCGCGATCGGAAGGAAGGTGCGGGCATCGTCTTCGCCGAAATCTATCCGTCTCTGGTGCCGTCGATCCCGCAGGGCGGCGAGGTGAAGGATGAAGCGCAAGTGCGCACGATCGCCCGGCATTTTGCGCAACTCGACGAGTCCGGACGGCTTGCGCGCCTGTTCGCCGGCGATCCCGATCTGACGGCGGCGCAACGTGCCCGCATCGAAGCAGAGGAGGGCTGGATTCTGGGCGTGCCCAAGGATGAATCGACCCGGCCGGCGGAAAAACCGGCGCCGCCGCGCTATGCCTATCTGCGCGACCCCGTGGAGATTTACCGCGAATCCTTCGAGCGCATCCGCCAAGAGGTCGATCTCTCGCGCTTGCCGGACGAGCTCCGCCCGCTCGCCTTGCGCCTCGTCCATGCCGCGGGCGAGCCCGAGCTGGTCGCCGGGCTGCGCTGGTCGGCGGGCGCGATACCGGCCGGGCGCGCCGCGCTCGCCGCCGGCGCGCCGATCCTGGTCGACGCCGCCATGGTGGCGGCCGGCATCATCGCCCCGCGCCTGCCGCGCCGGAACAAGGTGCTGTGCTTCCTCGGCGACCGGCGCGTGCCGGCGCTGGCGCGCCGCCTCGGCACCACCCGCTCGGCCGCGGCGGTCGAGCTGTGGCGTCCGCATCTCGCCGGCGCTATCGTCGCCATCGGCAATGCGCCGACGGCGCTCTTTCACCTGCTCGAGATCATCGCCGCCGGCGCGCCGCCGCCGGCGCTGGTGTTCGGCTTTCCCGTGGGCTTCGTCGGCGCCGCCGAGGCCAAGGCGGCGCTGGCCGGGAACCGCCTCGGCCTCGCCTTCGTGGCGCTCGCCGGACGCCGCGGCGGCAGCGCGCTGGCAGCCGCAGCGGTGAACGCGCTCGCAGGAGACACCCCATGACCCCCTGGCTTTCGGTGATCGGCATCGGCGAGGACGGGCTCGCCGGCCTTTCCGCCGCCGCGCGCGCGCTGATCGACGCAGCCCTGCTGCTGGTCGGCGGCGAGCGCCATCTGGCGCTGGTGCCCGATGCCGAGGCGGAGCGCCTCGCCTGGCGCCAGCCGCTCGCCGACACCGTCGCCGAGATCCTGCGGCGGCGCGGCAGCCCGGTCGTCGTGCTGGCGAGCGGCGATCCCCTGTGCTACGGCGTCGCCGCCACGCTGGCGCGCCATGTTGCCGCCGCCGAGATGGCGGTGCTGCCGCAGCCCAGCGCCTTCAGTCTCGCCGCGGCGCGCCTGCTCTGGCCGCTCGAGGACTGCGTCAGCCTGAGCCTGCACGGTCGCCCCGTCGAGGCGCTGCGCCTCCATCTCGTCCCCGGCGCGCGCATCCTCGCGCTCACCACCGACGGCGACGCGCCGGTGCAGCTGGCCAAGCTGCTGAGCGACGCCGGCTGGGGCCCCAGCGCGATGACCGTCTTCGCCCATATGGGCGGCGAGCGCGAGCGGCGGATCGACGCCACCGCCGAGACCTGGCCGCTGGGCCGCATCGCCGCGCTCAACACGCTCGCCATCGAGTGCCGGCCGGGTCCCACGGCGCGGCCGCTGTCGCGGCTGCCGGGCCTGCCCGACGACGCCTTCGAGCATGACGGCCAGATCACCAAGCGCGAGACCCGCGCCGCGACGCTGGCGGTGCTGGCGCCGCTGCCGGGCGAGCTGCTGTGGGATGTGGGAGCCGGCTGCGGCTCGGTGGCCATCGAATGGCTGCGCGCCGGCCGCAGCTCGCGTGCCATCGCCGTCGAGCGCGACGCCATGCGCTGCGCCATCATCGCGCGCAACGCCGCGGCGCTGGGCGTGCCGGGACTGCGCGTCGTCCACGGGCAGGCGCCGGCGGCACTCGCCGAGCTGCCGGCGCCCGATGCCGTCTTTCTCGGCGGCGGCGTCGGCGAGGCGCGGCTCTGGGAGGCGCTGTGGTCGGCGCTGAAGCCCGGCGGCCGGCTGGTCGCCAACGCGGTGACGCTGGAAGGCGAAGCGCAGCTGCTGCGCTGGCAGGCGCAGGCGGGCGGCGAACTGGTGCGGATCGCCGTCTCGCGCGTCGAGCCGGTGGGCAGCCGCCGCGGCTGGCGTCCGCTGCGGCCGGTGACGCAGCTCGCGCTGGCAAAACCGCGCGCCGTCCCGTCATGATCGCGCGCTGGAGCGCCGGCTGGCGGCCCTACGCGCTGCTGACACTCCTCTGCCTCGGGCTCTACCTGCCGGGCCTCGCGGCGCTGCCGGTGCTCGACCGCGACGAGGCGCGCTTCGCCCAGGCGACGCGGCAGATGCTGGAGAGCGGCGACTATCTGCGCATCCGCTTTCAGGACGAGGCGCGCAACAAGAAGCCGGCGGGCATCTACTGGCTGCAAAGCGCAGCGGTGGCGGCGCTCAGCACCGCCGGCAGCAGCGCTATCTGGCCCTACCGCCTGCCGTCGCTGCTCGGTGCGCTCGCCGCCGTGCTGGTCACCTTCGCGCTCGGCCGGGCGCTGGTCGGAAACGAAGCGGCGCTGCTCGGCGCCGCGCTGCTGGCGAGCGCGCTGGGGGTGGTTGCCGAGGCGCATCTCGCCAAGACCGACGCGGTGCTGCTCGCCACCGCCGCGGCGGCGCAGGGCGCGCTCGCCCTCCTCTATCGCGACGCGCGGCGGGGGGCCGCGCCGTTGCGGCGCTGGGCGCTGCTGTTCTGGACGGCGCAGGGCGTCGCCATCCTGGTCAAGGGGCCGGTGGTGCCGCTGCTGAGCCTGCTTACCGCGGGCAGCCTGACGCTCGCCGACCGCGACGCGCGCTGGCTCGGCCGCCTGCGCCCGCTCTGGGGCGTGCCGCTGATGCTCGCCATCGCGCTGCCCTGGTTCATCGCCATCACCTCCGCCACCGGCGGCGCCTTCATGGGCGAGGCGATCGGCCACGACTTCCTCGGCAAGCTGGCGGGCACGCAAGAGGCGCATGGCGCCTGGCCCGGGACCTATCTGCTGCTGCTCTTTCTCAGCTTCTGGCCGGGCTCGCTGCTGCTGGCGCCGGCGGCGTCCTGGGCCTGGCAGGCGCGCGCCCAGCCGGCGGAGCGCTTCCTCATCGCCTGGGCGGTGCCGTTCTGGCTGGCGCTCGAGCTGGTGCCGACCAAGCTGCCGCATTACCTGCTGCCGGCATATCCTGCGCTCGCGCTGCTGGCGGCGCGCGGCTGCTTGGCGCTCGCCGACGGCAGCCTGCCGCGGCGGCGCTGGCCCGAGCGCGTCGGCGTCGCACTCTTCCTCGCCGCCTCGTTGCTGCTGGCGCTAGCGCTGGCGCTGGCGCCGCTGCGTTTCGGTCGCGGACCCGACATCGCCGGCATCGTCGCGGCCGCCATCATCCTGGTCTTCGGCAGCCGGCTCGCGCTCGCGGCGCTGCGCCGCGCCGGCGCCGGTCTTGCCGCGCGCGCGGCGGTGCTGGCGCTGCTGGTGCTGCCGGCGGGCTTCGCGCTGGTGGCGCCGGGCCTCGACGGGCTCTGGCTCAGCCGCTCGGCGGCGATCATGGTCGCGCGCTACCGCCCGCCGCGCGACGCGCCGGTGGCGGCGGTGGGCTACAGCGAGCCGAGCCTGGTATTCCTGCTCGGTACCGCGACGCGCTCGCTCACGCCCGAGGCGGCGGCGCAATACCTGACCAGCGCGCGGGGTGCGGCGGCGCTGGTGAGCGGCGGCGACGACGCGGCGTTCCGCCAGGCGCTGCAGCGGCGCGGCTGGCAGCCGCGCGCCGTCGGGCGCACCGCCGGGCTCGACTATTCCAACGGCAAGGCGCTGACGCTCACCCTCTACACCGGCGTGCCGGGATGAGCGCCACGGTGTTCGGCCTCGGCCTCGGGCCCGGCGATCCCGAACTCGTCACCTTGAAGGCGCTGCGCCTGCTGCGCGCCTGCGCGGTGGTGGCCTATCCCGCGCCGGTCGGCGCGCCGAGCTTCGCACGCGCCATCGTCGCGCGCTGGCTCTCGCCGGCGCAGCGCGAGATCGTGATCTCCGTGCCGATGGAGAGCGCGCGCTTCCCGGCGCAGGCGGTCTATGACCGCGCCGCCGGCGAGATCGGCGCCGAGCTGGCGGCCGGGCGCGACGTCGCCGTGCTCTGTCAGGGCGATCCCTTCTTCTACGGCTCCTTCATGTATCTTTTCGGCCGGCTCGCCGAGCGCCATCCGGTCCAGGTCGTGCCCGGCGTCTCGTCGCTGACCGCGTGCGCGGCCGCCGCCGGGACGCCGCTCGCCGCGCGCGACGACACGCTCATGGTGCTGCCGGCCTCGCTCTCCGAGCAGGTGCTGCTCTGCCGCCTCGCCGAGACCGATGCCGCCGCGATCATCAAGCTCGGCCGCCATTTCCCCAAGGTGCGCACGGTGCTGGAACGCCTTGGCCTCGCTGCCGGCGCCCGCTATGTCGAGCGCGGCAGCCTCGCCAGCGAGCGCGTGCTGCCGCTCGATGCCGTGAACGAGGCGGAGGTGCCGTATTTTTCGATGATCCTGCTGCATCGGCGCGGCGAGGCCTGGCGGTGAGCGAGGTCCTGCCACAAGGCGCCGCCATCCTGGTGCTCGGGCCGGGCGCGCTGCCGCTGGCGCTGCGGCTGCGCGCGCTGCTGCCGGCATCCCGCATTCACGCGCCGGCGGGCAGCGGCATCGCGGCCGATCACCTCTTCGACCGCGCCGCGCCGGCGATCGGAGCACTATTCGCCGCCGGCACGCCGATTGTCGGTCTCTGCGCCGCCGGCATCCTCATCCGCGCCGTGGCGCCGTTGCTGCAAGACAAGCGCCGCGAGCCGCCGGTTGTCGCGGTGGCCGAGGATGGTTCGGCAGCGGTGCCGCTGCTCGGCGGGCATCGCGGCGCCAACGCCATCGCCCGTGCCGCGGCGACGCTGATCGGCGCTGCCGCCGCGATCACCACCGCCGGCGATCTCCGCCTAGGCTTCGCGCTCGACGAGCCGCCGCCCGGCTGGCGGGTCGCCAATCCCGCGCGCGCCAAGGCGGTGGCGGCGGCGCTGCTCGCGGGACAGCCGGCGGCACTGACGATCGAAGCCGGCAGCGCCGACTGGCTTGCCGGCGGCGGCCAGCGCTTCGTCGCCGGCGCGCCGCTGTCGATCCGCGTCACCGATCGCGCCATCGCCGCCGACGAGTCCGCGCTGGTGCTGCATCCGCCGGTGCTGGCGCTGGGCGTCGGCTGCGAGCGCGGCTGCGCGCCATCGGAGCTGGCCGATCTCGCGCTGGCGGTGCTGGCGGAGGCCGGGCTGGCGACGGGCGCGGTTGCCGCGGTGGTGTCGCTCGATCTCAAGGCGGACGAGCCGGCGGTCGAGGCGTTGGCCGCGCGTCTCGACGTTCCCGCGCGCTTCTTCTCCGCCGCCGAGCTGCTGGGCGAGACGCCGCGCCTCGCCACGCCCTCCGATTCCGTCGTCCCCGAGACCGGCTGCTACGGCGTCGCCGAAGGGGCGGCGCTGGCGGCGGCGGGGGCGGCGGGCGAGCTGCTCGTGCCCAAGCGCAAATCGGCGCGCGCCACCTGCGCCGTCGCCCGCGCGCGCGCGCCGCTCGACGCGCAGGCCCTCGGCCGGCCCCGCGGCAGGCTCGCGGTCATCGGCATCGGTCCCGGCGATGCGCGCTGGCGCACGCGCGAGGCCGAGGCGGCGCTGGCGGCGGCGAGCGACGTCGTCGGCTATGGGCTCTATCTCGACCTGCTCGGCGCGGCCATCGCCGGCAAGACGCGCCACCAGAGCGCGCTCGGCGCCGAGGAGGCGCGGGCGCGAACGGCGCTCGATCTCGCCGCCGCGGGGCGCAGCGTGGCGCTGGTCTCCTCGGGCGATGCCGGGATCTACGGACTCGCCGCGCTGGTCTTCGAATTGATCGACCGCGAGGCGCGGCCGGACTGGCGCCGCGCGTCGATCTCGGTGGTGCCGGGCCTCTCGGCGCTGCAGGCGGCGGCGGCGCGGCTGGGCGCGCCGCTCGGCCACGATTTCTGCGCCGTGTCGCTGTCGGATCTGCTGACCCCCTGGGAGGTGATCGAGCGCCGGCTCGCCGCCGCGGCGGCCGGCGATTTCGTCGTCGCGCTCTACAATCCGCGCTCCGAGCGCCGCCGCCGACAGCTCGACCGCGCGCGCGAGATCCTGCTGGGATATCGCGCGGCGGCGACGCCGGTGGCGCTGGCGCGCAATCTTGGCCGCGACGGCGAAAGCATCCGGCTGACCACCCTCGAGGATCTCGCCGGCGAGGAGGTCGACATGCTGACGCTGGTGCTGGTCGGCAGCAGCGCCACGCGCCTCATCCCCGGCGAGCCGGCGCGGCTCTACACGCCGCGCGGCTACGCGGCCAAGCGCCAGCCGTCATGAGCGTCCACTTCATCGGCGCCGGACCCGGCGCCGCCGATCTCATCACGCTGCGCGGCTTGCGCCTCATCGAGCGCTGTCCGGTCTGCCTCTACGCCGGCTCGCTGGTGCCGCCGGAGATCGTGGCCGCGGCGCCGGCGGGCGCGCGACTCATCGACACGGCGCCGCTGACCCTCGACGAGATCGTCGCCGAGATGGCGGCGGCGCACGCCGCCGGACACGAGGTCGCGCGCGTCCATTCCGGCGACATCTCGCTCTACGGCGCTGTCGCCGAGCAGATGCGCCGGCTTGCCGCGCTCGGCATTCCCTATGATTTGACGCCGGGGGTGCCGGCCTTTGCCGCCGCCGCCGCCGCGCTCGGCTGCGAGCTGACGCTGCCGGAGCTGGCGCAGACGGTGATCCTGACGCGGACCTCGGTGCGCGCCTCGCCGATGCCGGCGGGCGAGGACCTCGCCACGCTGGGCGCCAGCGGCGCCACGCTGGTGCTGCATCTCTCGATCAACAATCTGGCCAAGGTGGTGCGCGAGCTGACACCGCTCTATGGCGGCGACTGTCCGGTAGCGGTGGTGTGGCGCGCGAGCTGGCCGGACCAGGCGATCCTGCGCGGCACGCTCGCCACCATCCGCGACCAGGTCAAGGCGGCGGGCTTCACCCGTACCGCGCTCATCCTGGTCGGCCGCGTGCTGGCCGCGCCGGAGGCATCCGAGAGCCGCCTCTACGCCGCCGCGCATCACCATGTGCTGCGCCCGCGGCGGCTATGAGCCGCGGCGCGTCAGGGGGGCCATTCTATCGGGTGCCGGCGTTTGACAGGAGGAGACGAGCATGAGCGAGGATGCCCGGGCCGGCGATGCCGGGAGGATCGCGATCGGCCAGATCTATGTCGACGCCAAGCCGCCGCGCCGGGAGTGGCGGGTGACCGAGGCGCATGGCGATCATTTCACGGTGGAGCGCGTCGACCAGGCGGGCGCGTTCCGCTTCCTGGACGCCGCCGCGCTGGGCGACCGGAGCCGATACCGGAAAAAGCGCTAGGATGGCGTGAAGGCCGCGGCGAGCCTCGCCGTCGGCCGCAGAAGCACGTCATCATCCCATCGAGGCCAGGACGCGCATGACCGAGCCGCAGACCCAGACCGCGCATCAACCCGTCCGGCGGGCGGATTACCGGCCGCCGGATTATCGCATCGAGACGGTGGCGCTCGATGTCGACCTTGCGCCCGAGACCACCCGGGTCAAGGCGACGCTGCGCCTCAGCGCCGTCCATGACCGCGCCGACGGCGTCCGGCCGCTGGTGCTCGACGGCGAGAAGCTCGAGCTGCTGTCCATCGCGCTGGACGGCAAGAGCCTCGGTGCCGACGACTATGCCGTCGACGAGAAGAGCCTCACGCTGCACCGCCCGCCGGCCTCGTTCACGCTGGCGATCGAGACCGCGATCCATCCCGCGGCGAACACCCAGCTCTCGGGGCTCTATGTTTCGAAGGGCGTGTTCTGCACCCAATGCGAGGCCGAAGGGTTTCGCCGCATCACCTATTTCCTCGACCGGCCGGATGTGATGGCGGTCTACCGTACCACCATCCGCGCCCCGCGCGCCGCCTGTCCGGTGCTGCTCTCGAACGGCAACCTCGTCGAGGAAGGCGCGCTCGCCGACGGGCGGCATTATGCGGTGTGGCACGATCCCTTCGCCAAGCCCTCCTATCTCTTCGCCCTGGTGGCCGGCGACCTCGCCTGGCGCGAGGACGCCTTCACGACGCGCTCGGGCCGCAGCGTGCGGCTGCGCATCTTCGTCGAGCACGGCAAGGAGGCGCGCACCCGCTATGCGATGGATGCGCTCAAGCGCGCGATGGCCTGGGATGAGACGCGCTTCGGCCTCGAATACGATCTCGACGGCTTCAACATCGTCGCGGTCAGCGACTTCAACATGGGCGCGATGGAGAACAAGAGCCTCAACATCTTCAACGACAGATACGTCCTCGCCGATCCCGAGACCGCGACCGACGCCGACTATGCCGGCATCGAGACCGTGGTCGCGCACGAGTATTTCCACAACTGGACTGGCGATCGCATCACCTGCCGCGACTGGTTCCAGCTCAGCCTCAAGGAAGGGCTGACCGTGTTCCGCGACCAGGAGTTCTCCTCCGACATGCGCTCGCGCCCGGTGGAGCGCATCGGCGCGGTGCGCGCGCTGCGCGGGCGCCAGTTCGCCGAGGACGCCGGCCCGCTGGCGCATCCGGTGCGGCCCGATTCCTACATCGAGATCAACAATTTCTATACCGCGACGGTGTACCAGAAGGGCGCCGAGGTGATCCGCATGATGCACACCATCCTCGGCGAGGACGGGTTCCAGAAGGGCATGCGGCTCTATGTCGAGCGGCATGACGGAGAGGCGGTCACCTGCGACGATTTCGCGGCCGCGATGGCGGATGCGAACCGGGTGGATTTCACCCAGTTCAAGCTCTGGTACAGCCAGGCGGGAACGCCGGAGGTCGAGATCGCCGGCCGCTACGACAAGGCCGCCGGCGCCTATGAGCTCAGCGTGGCGCAGCATTGCAAGCCTACTCCGGGCCAGCCCGAGAAGGCGCCGATGCACATTCCTCTCGCGGTCGGGCTGCTCGACGCGCAGGGGCGCAGCATCGCGCTGCGCCTCGAGGGCGAGCCTGCCGCCGCCGCCGCGGCGGAGCGGGTGCTGAACCTCACCGCGGCGCGGCAGAGCTTCCGCTTCGTCAACCTGCCGGCGCCCAAAGCCCTCTCGCTCAACCGCGGCTTCTCGGCGCCGGTCGTCGTCAAGGCGGCGCAGGACGCCGAGGAGCGCGCCTTCCTGATGAGGCATGATCCGGACCCGTTCGCGCGCTGGGAAGCCGGCCAGCAATACGCGAGCGAACTGCTGCTGCGCGCCGTGGCGGCGCGCGGACAGGGCGGCGCCATGGCCTTCGATCGGGAATTCGTCGCGGCGCTGCGCGAGATCCTGCAGGATCGGGCGCTCGAGCCCGCCTTTGCCGCCGAGGCCATCACGCTGCCCGGCGAGGACTATCTCGCCGAGCGCATGGCGGTCGTCGACGCCGAGGGCATCCATGCGGCGCGCGAGGCGCTCCGGCGGACGGTTGCGGGCGCGCTCCAGGACGAGCTGTCGCGGGTTTATGCCGCCCATCCGGCGAGCGGTCCCTATAGCCCCGACGCGGCGCAGGCCGGGCGACGGGCGCTCAAGAACGCGGCGCTCGCCTATCTCGCGGCGCTGGCCGAGGACGATGCGAGCCTCGGCGCGGCGATCGTCGGCCAGTATCGACGCGCCGACAACATGACCGACCGCATCGCCGCGCTGCGCCTCCTCGTCGATCTCGACGGGCCGGAGCGGCAGGCGGCGCTCGACGATTTCTACGCGCGCTTCCGCGGCGATCCGCTGGTGGTCGACAAATGGCTGGCGCTGCAGGCCGTCTCGTCGCGCCCCGATACGCTCCGGCGGGTGACGGAGCTGCTCGCGCATGATGCCTTCTCGCTGCGCAATCCCAACAAGGTGCGGGCGCTGATCGGCGGCTTCACCAGCGGCAATCCGCTGCACTATCACGCCGCCGACGGCTCCGGCTACGACTTCCACGCGGCGCGCACGATCGAGCTCGACGCGATCAATCCCCAGGTCGCGGCCCGATTGCTCGCGCCGCTCGGGCGCTGGCGCCGCTTCGATGCGGGACGCCAGGCGAAGATGAAAGCGGCGCTCGAGCGGATCCTCGCCGCGCCGGCGCTGTCGCGCGACGTCTACGAGATCGCCAGCAAGTCGCTGTCGTAGCGCCGCTCAGGAGGCGGCGAGGACGCGGGCGACGGTCGCGATCAGCTCGTCGGGGCGGAAGGGCTTGGCGAGCGCGGCGTGGGCGCCGAAGGTCTTCGCCATGTCGAGGAACATCAGGTTCTGCGAGCCGCCGCCGCCGGAGATGGCGATGATCTTGGTGCCGGGCGAGCGGTCGAGCACCTCGCGGATCGTCTCGATCCCCTCCTTCTGCGGCATCAGGATGTCGGTGATGATGAGGTCGGGCTTGGCGTCCGTCATCCGCGCCATGCCCACATGGCCGTTCTCCGCCTCCAGCAGCACATGGCCGCCGGCGCGGAGCACGCGCAGGATGAGCCGCCGCATCGCCGGGTCGTCATCGATCACCAGTATCGTCGCCATCATCGGCCTTCGCTGCCGTTGGGGCCGGCGCGAGGATGGTAGATCAATTGCGGCGGACGCACACCCCCGCGCATGGTTTCCGGCGGAACTGTGATCAAATGGTGTGCGGTGTCGCATGCGGTTGCATGCTGCCGTGATCTCCTCCTATTCCGACCGCGCCGTCTGCAGCGCGCGCAGCGCGTTGGGACGGCCCGCGGCGTAGCTGCTCGCGTCGTGGCCGCTGAAATCCTGCTTCCTGGGATCGGCGCCGGCCTTGAGCAGCGCCTTCACCGCCGCCCCCTGGTTGGCGCCCGCCGCCAGCATCAGCGGCGTGATGCCCTGCTGGTTGCCGGCGTCGACCGGCGCCTTGGCGTGGAGCAGCAGGGCGATCGCGTCGAGCTGGCCGGCTTCCGCCGCCCAATGCAGCGGCGTCGAGCCGGTCTTGTCGCGGAAGTCGGTGCGCGCGCCGCCATCGAGCAGCATCTGGATCATCACCATGTTGCCGAAGCCCGCGGCGTAGTCGAGCGGCGAGCGGCCCTGGCTGTCGACGAAGTTCGGACTGTCGCCGCGATGCACGAAGGCGGCGACCTCGTCGGTCTTGTTCTGCGCCGCGACCGTCGCCATGGTCGAAAAATCGAACATCTTCTGCTGCTCCTGCGCCGTCACCGGTGCCGCGCCGAGCGCCAGGACGAGCGCCGCCGCCAGCGCCGCGCCACGAATGTCTACCGCCTTCATCGCATGACCTCCTCTTTCCGGTTGCCGGCCGCCGCGGCGAGCCGCGACGCCAGCCAGTCGAGCGCCGCCGCCACGCCGTCGACGCGCTCACCGGGCGTCGGCGGCGGCCGGCGGACCATCACCACCGGCAGCTCGCGCTCGCGCGCGGCGACGAGCTTGGCCTCGGTGGCTGCACCGCCGCTCGCCTTGGCGACCAGGACCTCGATCGCATGGCGCCGTAAGATACGCCGTTCCTCCTCCAGGTTGAAAGGGCCGCGTCCCAGCAGGACGTCGCACTGGGCGAGCGGCAGGGGCTCGCCTGGCGGGTCGACGAGCCGCACCAGGAAGCGATGCTGCGTCAGCCCGGCGAAGACGCCGAGCTCGCGCCGCCCGACGGTGAGCCAGACGCGGCGGCCGAGCTGCGGCAGCACGCGCGCCGCGCCGGCGAGATCCTCGACCTCGATCCAGCGGTCGAGCGGATGGCGCGGCCATTCCGGCCGCAGCAGCAGCAGGCGCGGCACGCCGGCGGCGGCGCAGGCCGCCGCCGCCTGCGCCGAGATCTGCGCGGCGAAGGGATGGGTGGCGTCGATCACGAGATCGACGCGTTCGGCGGCGAGATAGCGGGCGAGCCCCTCGCTGCCGCCGAAGCCGCCGATGCGCACCCGGCCGGCGATCGCCGCCGGATGCTCGGTGCGCCCGGCGAGCGAGGTGGTGACGGCGAGACGCGGCGCGAGACGCGGCGCCGCCGCGGCCAGCGCCGCGGCCTCGGCGGTGCCGCCGAGGATGAGGAGATGCGCCGCGCGCTCAGACCCCGGCACGGGCCAGCGCCTCGCCCTGCCGGTCGAAGACGACGACATCGACATCGACGCCACCGGCCAGCGTCGCCAGCGCCACCTCGCGCGCCGCGCCGGCGACGCGCCGGGCGAGCTCTCCCCGCCGCGCGCCGGCGAGCGCCAGCACCTCGCCGGCGCCGCCGGCCGCCCGCGCTGCGGCGATGGCGGCGGCATCGCAGCCGAGCTGCTCCAGCATCAGGGCGAGCGCCGCGGCATCGATCCGGCTCCGCCCGGAATGGAGATCGAGATGCCCGGCGGCAAGCTTCGCCAGCTTGGCGAAGCCGCCGGCCAGCGTCAGCCGCGGCACCGGATGGCGGCGCAGGTATTTGAGCGTGCCGCCGACGAAATCGCCCATGTCGATGAGCGCCGTCTCGGGCAGGTCGTAGAGGCGCTGCACCGCCTTTTCCGAGGTCGAGCCGGTGGCGGCGGCGAGATGCTCGAGCCCGGCCGCGCGCGCGACGTCGATGCCGCGATGGATCGAGTGGATCCAGGCGGCGCAGGAATAGGGCGTGACGATGCCGCTGGTGCCGAGGATGGAGAGACCGCCGATGATGCCGAGCCGTGCGTTGAGCGTCTTGGCCGCGAGATCCTCGCCGCCGGGGATCGAGAGCCGCACCACGAGATCGGCCGGCAGCTCGCTCTCGGCCGCCTCGGCGGCGTCCTCCAGCGCCTCCGCGATCATGGCGCGCGGCCCGGCGGTGATCGCCGGCTCGCCGACCTCCAGCGGCAGGCCCGGCCGCGTCACCCGGCCGACGCCCGGGCCAGCCTCGAAGCGCAGCCCGCTGCCGGCGCGGCCGCGGGCGATCTCGGCGACCACCAGCGCGCCATGGGTCACGTCGGGGTCGTCGCCGGCGTCCTTGACGATGCCGGCGCGCGCCGTCTCTCCCCGGCGCTCCTTCAGCGCCAGCGCGAAGCTCGGCCGCTCGCCGCCGGGCAGCCGGATGGCGACGGGATCGGGGAAGGCGCCGGTGAGCAGCGCCTCCAGCGCCGCCCGCGCCGCCGCCGCGGCGCAGGCGCCGGTGGTCCAGCCGCGCCGCAAGCTCCCGGTCGGTCGCCGTGCCATGGGCCGATATCCTATGGGATCGCCGGTGCCGTGACTACCCGCGCCGGCCGCCGTGCGGTAGTCTCCGGCGATGGAGCTGCCGCCGCTGGATCTGCCGGAATTCGCGCCGGGCTCGGTCTGGCTGGTCGGTGCCGGGCCGGGCGATCCCGGGCTGTTGTCGCTGCTGGCGCTGCACGCGCTGCGCCATGCCGATGTCGTGGTCTATGACGCGCTGGTCGACGACCGCATCCTGGCGCTGGCGCGGCCGGAGGCGGTGCTCGACTTCGCCGGCAAGCGCGGCGGCAGGCCCTCGCCGCAGCAGCCCGCCATCTCCGGGCGGCTGGTGCAGCTGGCGCGGGCCGGGCGCCGCGTGCTGCGCCTCAAGGGCGGCGACCCCTTCGTCTTCGGCCGCGGCGGCGAGGAGGCGCTGGCGCTGGTCGCTGCGGGCATTCCCTTCCGCGTGGTGCCGGGCATCACCGCGGCCATCGGCGGCCTCGCCTATGCCGGCATTCCCGCCACCCATCGCAGCATCAACTCGGCGGTGACCTTCGTCACCGGCCATGCCAGCGACGGCGAGCCGCCGGACGGCCTCGACTGGACGGCGCTGGCGAAGGGTGCGCCGGTGCTGGTGCTCTACATGGCCTTGAAGCATCTCGACGCCATCGCGCGGCGCCTGATCGCCGCCGGCCGGCGGCCGGACGAGCCGGTGGCGGTGGTCAGCAAGGCGACCACCCCCGCCCAGCGCGTGCTCGTGACCACGCTCGCCCGTGCCGCCGCCGACGTCGCCGCCGCCAGCATCGAGCCGCCGGCCATCGTCGCGGTCGGCGAGGCGGTGCGGCTGCGCGCCAGCCTTGACTGGCTTGCCGCCGCGCCGTCCGAGCCGAGCGCCGCCCGCTGAACCTCGCGCCGCCGCCGCTCGTTTCCCAGGGAGACGGCAACGGAGTGGCATCATGGCCGAGACGACGATGCGCGAGGCGGTTGCAGCCTTCGACGATCCGGCGGCGCTCGAGGCCGCGGTCTCGGAGCTGCAGGGCAGCGGCTTCAACCGCGCCGATATCAGCTTGCTCGCCCGCGACGGGCTGACCGCCGCCCATGCCGAGGCGCCGGCGGTCGAGGACGATCCCGCGGCGCCGCACGCGGCGGTGATCGACGAAACCGACATCCGCCAGCGCCGCACCCTCGAGGTCGGCATGGCGGCGACCATCGCCGC
Organism: Rhodospirillales bacterium; assembly: GCA_027315365.1. Taxonomy (GTDB): domain Bacteria; phylum Pseudomonadota; class Alphaproteobacteria; order ATCC43930; family CGMCC-115725; genus DAHUYF01. The sequence goes on from DAHUYF010000146.1 coordinate 63,148, forward strand.
CTTCGCCGCGGCCGGCTTCACCGTCATGAGCGGCGGCGCCACGCTGGCGGCGGCGGGCGCCGCGTCGGCGGCGATGGGCGGCGTCGGCGGGCTCGGCGCGCTCATCGGCAAGGCCTGGGGCGCGGGGCAGCAGGCCTTCCTGCGCGAGCAGCTCGAGCGCGGCGGCATCCTGCTCTGGGTGCGCACCCCCGACGCCGATGCCGAGGCGCGCGCCTGCGCCGTGCTGCGCCGCCACGCCGCGCACGATGTGCATGTGCACGAGGTGACGGCGGGGCGATAAGGGGGCTGGTCAGCTCGCGCGGCGGCGGCCAAGATGCGGCTCCATGACCCTCGCCGGCGGAAACCTCTTCGCCGCTCTGCCGCCGCCCGCCCCGGCCGAGGAGATCGTCGCGCTGCTGGAGGCACCGGGTCTGCGCCTCGAGCGCATCGTCTCCACCGGCCAGGCGACGCCGGCCGGCGACTGGCTGGAGCAGGAGCACGACGAGTGGGTGGTGCTGCTGCGCGGTGCCGCCGGGCTGCGCCTTGACGGCGAGGCCCATCCCCGCCTGCTCGCGGCCGGCGACTATCTGCGCATTCCCGCCCATTGCCGGCACCGGGTGGAATGGACCGCGCCCGGCGAAGCGACGGTCTGGCTCGCGCTTCACGTCCGCTGACGCGCTACCGATTGTCGGCACCCTACAGGAAGCCGATCGACAGCCACGGCGCCGCGGCGACAAGGATCAGCGCCAGCAGCAGCGCACCGAGATAGGGCCAGATCCGGATCATCGCCGCCTCGGGCGCGACCCGGCCGATGGCGCAGGCGGCGTAGAATCCCACGCCGAAGGGCGGCGCGAAGAGGCCGATCCCCATGGCGAGGATCACCACCATGGCGTAGTGCACGTCGTGGATATGGAGCGCGCGCGACACCGGGAAGAGCAGCGGCCCGAACAGCACCACGGCCGGAATGCCCTCGAGCACCGAGCCGAGCACGGCAAAGGCCAGGATCGAGGCGGCGAGGAAGCCGGCGCGGCCGCCGGGCAGGCCCGCCATGAAGGCGGCGAGCCTGACCGAGAAGCCGGATTGCGTCAGCGCCCAGGCCATGGCTGTTGCGGTGCCGATGATCAGCAGGATGGCGCCCGACAGCGCCGCCGTGTCGACCAGCATCGGATAGAGCCGCCGCCACTCGAACCGGCGGTAGAGCGCGAGCCCGGCCAGCGCGGCATAGACGACGCCGATGGTGGACACCTCGGTCGCGGTGGCGACGCCGTCGACCACCGCGGCGCGGATGACCACCGGCAGCAGCAGCGCCGGCAGCGCCACGACGAAGGCGCGCGCCACCTGGCGCGGCGTGGCGCGCGTCACGCCGGAGAGGTCCTCGCCGCGCGAGCGCCACCGGGCCAGCGCCATCAGCGCCAGCGCCAGCACCGCCGCCGGCACCAGCCCGCCGTTGAAGAGCGCGGCGATCGAGATGCCGGTGACCGAGCCGATGGTCAGCAGCACGATGCTCGGCGGTATGGTCTCCGACATCGCCGCCGCGGCGGCGAGCAGCGCCACCAGCTCGCCCGGCGGAGCACCGCGCCGCTTCATCTCCGGGAACAGCACCGGCGCCACCGCCGCCATGTCGGCCGCCTTGGAGCCGGAGATGCCGGAGACGAGATACATCGCGCCCAGCAGCACGCAGGCGAGGCCGCCGCGCACATGGCCGACCAGCGCCGCCAGAAAATCGACCATGGCACGCGCCAGTCCGGTCATCTCGACCAGCAGGCCGAGAAACACGAAGAGCGGCACGGCGAGCAGGATGAGATGCGACATGCCCTCGTCCATGCGCCCGATGACGACGACCAGCGGCACGCGCGTCATCAGCGCCAGGTACGACAGAGTGGCGACGCCGAAGGCGAAGGCGATCGGCACGCCGATGGCGATGGCGAGCGCCACCAGCGCCACGAAGAAGACGACGAGGTTGTAATGACCGAGCGCCAGCAGCGCCGGCCGCGCCAGGACCAGCGCCGCCGCCACCGCCGCGACGATGACGAGCGCGGCCGCCGCCTGGGCGGCGCTGGCGCGCTCCGCCAGCCGGGCCAGCGCGATCGCCATCATCAGCGCCGATCCGACCTCGATGGCGGCGGCGCGCAGGCTGTTGTGCAGCGCCATCGCCGGCGTCAGGATCGCCCATTCCTCGACGACATAGCGATGCGCCGGCAGCAGCACCAGCGCGACGAAGATCACGACCACCAGCGCCGCCACGGTCTCGAGCAGCGCGCGCGGCGAGGCCGGCAGCAGCGCGGCGAGCGCCGTCAGGCGCATGTGCTCGCCGCGGCGCAGCGCGATCACCGCGCCGAGCATGGCGAGCCACAGGAACAGGATCGAGGCGAGCTCGTCGCTCCAGGTCAGCGGCGCATGGAAGACATAGCGCGACACCACGCCGGCGAAGAGCACGACGATCTCCAGCGCCAGCAGCACCGCCGCCGGCACTTCGGTGATCGCCGCGAGCGCCCGGTCGAGCCCGGCGGCGCGGCGCGGCCGGTCGGCCGCTTGCTCGCGTGCCGCCGCCATCTCAGGCCAGGCCGCCGGCGTATTTTTCCAGCAGCGCCCAGGCCTCGGCGCCGTAGCGCCCGCGCCATTCGGCATAGAAGCCGGCGTTCTTCAGCGTGGCGCGGAAGGCGTCGGCGTCGGGCGCGTTGAAGATCATGCCCTTGCGCCGGAGGTCGCCCTCGACGCCGGCGGTAAGCTGGGCGATGTCACGGCGCTCGGCCAGCGCGGCCGCGTTCCAGTGCCGCGCGGCGATCTCCTGAAGATCTTTGGGCAGCGCGTCCCAGGCGGCGGGATTGGCCAGCAGCCAGAAGCCGTCCCACATATGGCCGGTCAGCGAGCAGTATTTCTGGACCTCGTAGAGCTTGGCCAGCGCGATGAGGGTGAGCGGATTCTCCTCGCCCTCGACCACGCCGGTCTGCAGCGCGGAATAGACCTCGTTGAAATTGATGCTGGCGGGCGAGGCGCCGAAGGCCTTGAACATCGAGGTCCAGAGCGGGCTCACCGGCACGCGGATCTTGAATCCCTTGAGGTCCCCGGGCGCGGTGATGGGATGCGTGCTGCTGGTGATCTGGCGATAGCCGTTGTCCCAGATGCGCTCGAAGGCGACGAGACCGGCCTTGGCGATGGCGGTGCGCACGAAGGCGCCGAGCTCGCCGTCCATCGCCGCCCAGACCTGGTCGTAGCCGCGGAAGGCGAAGCCCACGCCGTTGATCGAGGCGAGCGGCACCAGCGTCGCCAGGATCAGCCCCGACAGCGTGAAGAACTCGACGCCGCCGCTGCGCAGCTGCGACAGCACGTCGGTGTCGCCGCCGAGCTGGCTATCGGGGAAGATCTCGATGGCCAGCCGGCCGTTCGATTCCTGCTCGATCTGCTTCGCCGCCTCGCGCGCGCGCAGGTTCAGCGGATGGTCCACCGGCGCGTTGTTGGCGAATTTGTAGGCGAAGCTCGCGGCGCGCGCGCGGCGCGGCAGCAGGCTCGCGGTCGCCGCGGCGCCGATCAAGGTTCTGCGCGTGATCCCAGCCATCGTGCTCCTCTTGCCGATCGGACCTAAGGCATCGTCAGCCCGCCATCCACCGCGATGGTGGCGCCGTTGACGTAGCCCGCCTTGGGCGAGAGCAGCCAGGCGATGGTCTCGGCGACTTCCTCGGGCCGCCCGATGCGGCCCTGCGGGATCATGCCCTCGATGCGCCGGCGTACCTCCGGCGCGCCGGCGACCGCGTCGAACATCGGCGTCTCGATCGGGCCGGGCGCCACCGTGTTGACGGCGATGCCCTTCTCGGCCAGCGCGCGCGCCGCGCTCTTGGTCAGCGCCAGCAGCGCGCCCTTGGTCGCGGCATAGGCGGCGGTGCCGCCGACCCCGCCGCCGCGCAGCCCGGCGACGCTGGTGACGGTGCAGATGCGGCCGCCGCGCGGCATGTGCCTCGCCGCCTCGCGAATGGCAAGATACGTGCCGACGACGTTGACGTCGTTGAGCCGGCGGAAGGTGGCGACCGGCAGCTCCATGAAGGGCGTGGTGTCGTGCTGGCCGGCGCAGGCGGCAAGCGCGTCGATGCCGCCCAGCAGCGCGGCGATCTCGGCGAACGCCGCGACCATCGCGGCCTCCTCGGCGACGTCGACGGCGCGCGCGAGATGTCCGGCGCCGGCCTGTCGCGCCACCCGCTCGGCGGCGGCGCCGTCGCGATCGAGGCAGGCGACGCGCCAGCCGGCGTCCGCCAGCACCGCCGCGGTCGCGGCGCCGATGCCGCTGCCGGCACCGGTGACGATCGCGCTCGGGCGTCGGGCTTCCATCGTGTACTTCCTCCCTGTCGCCGGCGCGCCGGCCGCCGCATTCGGGGCGGCGATGATCCCGCGTGGTAGCGGGCTTGGCAAGCGCTAGCGGAGCACCGTCCGGATCGTCAGGCCGCGCTTCAGCGCGCGCGTCACCGGCGTCTTCTCGGCGATCTCGGCGCAGCGCGCGCGCTGCGCCTCATCGAGGCCGGCGAGCGTCAGCTCGCGCTCGATCTCGCCCGATTCGCCCTGCCAGCGATAGCTGAGCCGCACCTCGATCGTGCCGAGCGGCCATTGCTTGCGCTCGGCATACATGCGCAAGGTGATGGCGGTGCAGGCGCCGAGGCTCGACAGCAGCAGCCCGAACGGCGAGGGGCCGGCATCGCCGCCGCCGGCGCCCTGCGGCTCGTCGGCGACGAGCGCATGCGCGCCGGTGCGGATGTCGGCGGCGTAGCGCGTCCCGCCCATCCTCACCGTGGCGCGGGCGACGATGCCTGCCCCTTCGCTCGTCATTTCTCCGCTTTCGACCAGTCGGCGATGCGCCGCGCCGCGCCGGTCAGCTCCAGGATGTGCATGCCGTTGCCGGCGCGGTCGACGATGTAGATGTAGCCGCGATTGTCGACCTCGACATTGTTGGTCTGGATCACCTTGGCGCAATGCTCCTTGCCGTCGACGGTGGCGCAGCGCTTGTCGCCGCGCGGCGTCACCGCCGGGATGTAATGCGCCGCTTCGCGCGGGTGATAGGGATCGCGGATGTCGAGGACGCGCACGCCGGCATTGAAATGCGCGAAGAACATCAGCCGCTTGTAAAAGATCGGCGTCATGTTCTCGTTCGAGGAATGGGTGCCGAAGCGGCCGCCGCGGGCGCAGAAATTGCCGCTCTCCTGCGGCACCGTCCAGCTCGATATCACCATCGGCCGCGCCTCGGTGGTGACGTCGACGAACCACACCATCTGGCGCGGCTCCTGGCATTCGCTGGCCAGCGCCTCGTCGGTGATGACGACGATGTCGCGGGTCGGCTGCGCGTCATGCGCGAACTCGGCGATCGGCATGCTCGGCACCGGGAAGACGGTGTGAGCGCCGTTGAAGGCGGAAAGGTCGAGGCGCCCGACCTGCGGATAGAGCAGGTTCGCCGGCGTCGGCTCGCGCGCGCCTTTGAGCAGCTTCTCGCGGTCGACGATCTGAAGGATGCCGTTCTTGTCGGTGCCATAGCCGAAATAGATGCGGTTGCCCTGCGGCCCGGTCGAGATCGGCCCGTGCAGCTCGGTCGGGACCGGCGTCATGGTGGCGCCCGGCTCCTGGCCGACCAGGCCGAAATTGCGGATGAAGACGGGATGCTCGGGATCGCTGAGGTCGTAGACCTGGGTCAAGCGGTGCACCCGCCAGCCCGGCGCGCCGGAGACGAGATAGGCGATGCCAGTGTCGCATTCCCACCAGTTCTTGTGCGTGCCGTCGACGCCTTCGATGCGCACCAGCAGCTCGGGCTTGGCCGGGGCGGTGACGTCCCAGATCTCGTGCGCGGAATTGCCGAAGGTGCGCAGCATATAGGTCTTCTTGGGGTCGCCCTTGGGCAGCGTCTTGCCGTCGCAAACCCGCACCATCTGCGCCCCGCCTTGCTCGTAGAGGCCGGGCTCGCCGGGGATGTGGTGGAGGTATTTGGGATGGCGCGGATCGGTCACGTCGATGATCGAGGTGCCGTTGTCCTCATGCTTGCCGGTCAGCGGATCGAGCGGCTTGGGCACCGCATCGCTGCCGCCGTGATGGCCGATATAGGCGATCCAGCGCCCGTTCTGCTCATGGATGGTGGGCTGATAGGCGGCCCGCCCCTGCAGGTCGTTATAGCCGACGAGCTTCATTTGATCGGCCTCGGGCTTGGTCTGCGCCGTCGCCGCGCCGCTCGCCGCGGCGACGAGCGCCGCCGCGCACAAGATGCTTTTCCACATGCCGTCCGTTTCCTTCCGCTGATTTGAGGACGCACCACGGTCCTGCCGCGCATGCTTTTCAGCCATAGCTTTTCGCCATGCCGTCGGCGGGATCGGCGAAGGCGCCGTAGGGCGGTATGGGATAACGCAGCCCCGCCTTCGCCAGGCCCTTCAGCCCCGCCACCGCGCGCGCCAGATCCTGCGGCGGCAGCGCCATCAGCATCTCGTCATCGGCGACGCCGCCATAGCGGCGCTCGGCATAGCAGGGGATGGAGAGGCTGACCTCGCGGGTCTTCAGCGCATGGCCCCAGCTGTCGGCGCAGGCGCTTTCGCCGGTAATCGAGAAGTCGTAGCGCCGGTAGCTCTTCCATTGCAGCCCGTTGATGAACAGGATCATCTGCCCGGGCGTGCCGTAGAACAGCACGATGTCCGGCGGGTCGAGGCGCGCGGCGCGCAGCGGCGCGGCCACCAGCGCGTGATAGCGGCCGGCGGGTACGCGCGGCATCTGCTGCTGATGCGCGGCCGCCGCCTCCTGGTTCTCGAACCAGACGCCGGTCATGCGCCGGCCCGAGAGATAATCCTCGCCCGGCGCGTTGAGGCCGACGATGCCGCCGCAATTGCTGTGGGGGCGGAGATTGTCGTGGACGATGCCGAGGGTGAGCCCGGCGATGCGCGCCTGGGTCACCAGCTGGCAGGTGCTGAACTGAGCGCCCGGCTTCGGCCGGCGCAAGCCGGGAATGCCGTCGAGCGCCGCGCCATCCTCGAACAGCTTCATGCCGATCGGCAGCGTCCGCAGGCGCAGCAGCTCCGTCAGCTCCTGGGCGAGCTGCCGCAGCGCCTCGGCGCCGGGCTCTGGGGCGTCGGTCATGGCTTCCTCCCGCGAGAGGCGTCTAGCATCCGCCGGGGGCGCGCGCTGTCAACCGTCCCGTGCGGCGCCGCCGATGCCTGGGGCGGAAGCCCGTGCCGCCGATCGGCGACGCATGCGCGGCAGCAGCGGGTGCGCAGCTCGGCCATGGCATTTCCTCCCGTCCCCGGCGCCGAGCCTACCCGATCTCCGCTGCCTCCCGCAGGCCGGCCTTGACAGGGAGCCGGACCTGCCCGCCTATCCTCCGCCCGCGCCCCGACAGGAGAGATCATGCCGATTCCGCGTCTTATGCAAGGCAAGCTGGCACTTCCCGCCATCGGCGCGCCGCTCTTCATCGTCTCCGGGCCGGAGCTGGTGATCGCGCAGTGCAAGGCCGGCATCGTCGGCGCCTTTCCCGCGCTCAACGCCCGGCCCAAGGAAATGCTGGAGGAGTGGATCATCCGCATCAAGCGCGAGCTGGCCGAGTATCAGCGCGCGCATCCGGACAGGCCGGTGGCGCCGTTCGCGGTCAACCAGATCGTTCACGCCTCGAACGACCGACTGGCGCACGATGTCGAGATCTGCGTCAAGCACGAGGTGCCGATCATGATCACCTCGCTGCGCCCGCCGGCCGAGGTGGTTCGCGCGGCGCATGCCTATGGCGGCATCGTGCTGCACGACGTCATCAGCCTGCGCCATGCCGAGAAGGCGGCGGAGCAGGGGGTCGACGGGCTGATCCTGGTCTGCGCCGGCGCCGGCGGCCATGCCGGCATGCTCAGCCCCTTCGCGCTGCTGCCGGAGGTGCGGCGCTTCTTTTCCGGCACCATCGCGCTCTCGGGCGCGATCGCCAGCGGCAAGGCGATCCTGGCGGCGCAGGCGCTGGGCGCAGACCTCGCCTATATCGGCACCCGCTTCATCGCTTCGCGCGAGGCCAACGCCCCGGAAGCCTACAAGGAGATGATCGTTGCCGCCGCGGCCAGCGACATCGTCTACACCAACCTCTTCACCGGCGTGCACGGCAACTACCTGAAGCCGAGCATCGCCGCCGCCGGGCTCGATCCCGACAATTTGCCGCTCGCCGACAAGAGCAAGATGGATTTCGGCTCCGGCGGGTCGATGAAGACCAAGGCGTGGCGCGACATCTGGGGTTCGGGGCAAGGCGTCGGCTCGATCGCCGACGCGCCGCCGGTGGCGGAGATCGTCGCGCGGCTCCAGGCGGAATACCGCGCCGGGCTGGCCGAGCTCGAGGCGGCGCGCTTCGCCTGAGCGCGCGCATGACCATGACGTTGAGATGACAGGCGAAATCCGCTTGCCTCGCGGCGCCGCGGTCTTCATACTCGGCGGCATGAGAAAGCTTCTGGTCAACGATGTGTGTCTCAAGCGCTGGCGCGTCGCGTCGCCGGCGTGCGGTCGCATTCGGCTCCAGGCGGAAGGACTCTCATAGGCCGCCGCAAAACCCCGGAACCGAATGCCAAGCCGCCCGCGAATTCCCGAGGCGGCTTTTTTGTTGCCGCCTCGCCGCCGCGGACCGGCTGGGAGGTGAGGATGTGGAAGGAGTGGCTGGCGAGAACCCTGAGCCCGCGCCGCGCCGACGCCGCGGAAGGGGAGGCTGCGCCCGAGCGCAGGCCGCGCTATGCCGGGTTGCCCGATCTCGAGGGCGACGGGCTGCACCCCGGCGCCGACGAGTTTCGCGCCGCGCTCGACCGGTTCGAGGTCGATTGATGGCCTCAACGCTTGCGCGCGCAGATGTGGAAGAGATGCCAGTGCTTGTGCTTGCCGTAGGGCGTTGCGGCCTCGCTCTCCTCCTCGTCGAAGCGTTCGACGGCAAAGCCCGCGAGCAGGCGCTCGACCTCGGCGCGGCCGAGGAAGGTGATCGCCTTCTCGCCGCGCCAGCCGTCGCGGTCGCCGAAGAGCTGGCCCGAGAAGCGCCCGCCCGGCTTCAGCGACCGGCCGATCTTCTCCCATAGCGCGGGAAAGCGCTCCGGCGGCACCAGCGGCAGGGCAAAGCTGGCATTGACGAGATCGGCCGCGGGCCATGATGCATCCTCGAAGCGCTCGCAACGCGTCTCGAGAAGGGCGCCGGGCGGCAGGTCCGGCCGCGCCCGCAGGCGCTCGATCGCCATGGGCTCGGCATCGATGGCGAGCACCCGCCAGCCGCGGGCGAGCAGCGCCACCGTGTCCCGGCCGTCGCCGCAGCCGAGATCGACCGCGCGGCGTCCGATACCCGCGCCGAAGCGCTCGAGCGCCGCCAGCAGGGTCGGCCGCGGCGGCCGTCCGGCGGTGCGCTCGTAATATTCCGTCCAGTCGCCGTCGCGGTCGGAGGTCATGGTCGCCGCGCAGCATACTCCGCCTGCACCTCCTTTGCTCGAGGGGCGATGGCGCTTCCGGCCGGCGCGTCGCCCTGGCGCGGCTATCTGGAAGGTGCGCCGTAAGATGCGCCGTTCCGGCGGAGGCAGGGAGAATTGCCCGCGCGGTGCGGGCTCTCGCGGTTGCAAGGGCAGCCGCTGCCGCCCGCCGGCGACGACGCGCCGCGTCGCGCCGGGTTGCTGAGGCGGCATAATCGATTAGAGTATCGCTATGTTCGGCCGGAATAGCGCTGCCGCCCTGCTGCTTTGCCTGCTCGCCTGGCCTGCCGCCGCGGCGGATCGCATCGTCACCGACGGCGCCGGCCGCGCGGTGCATGTGCCCCAGCACATCGCCCGGGTCTTCGCCGCGGGCTCGCCCGCCGCCATCACCCTCTATGTGCTGGCGCCGGACAAGCTGCTGGGCTGGACCGAGCCGCTGCGCGAGGATGACGCCGCCTTCCTGCCACGGCGCTATGCCGATCTGCCGGTGCTCGGACGCCTCACCGGCCGGGCCAACACTGCCAATGTCGAGACCGTGCTGGCGGCGCGGCCGGACATCATCCTCGATCTCGGCGATGTCGACCCCACCCATGTCTCGCTCGCCGAGCGCACCCAGCAGCAGACCGGCATCCCCTATCTCATCTACGACGGCAAGTTCGACCGCACGCCGGAGCTGTTCGAGCGGCTGGGCGCTCTCCTGGACGAGGAGACGCAGGCGCAGGAGATCGCCGGCTACGCCCGCCGCGTGCTGGCCGATCTCGCGCGGGGCATGGCCCGCATCCCCGACCGGCGCCGGCCGCATGTCTATTACGCGCGCGGCCTCGACGGTCTCGAGACCGCCCTCGACGGCTCGATCAACACCGAGATGCTGACCTATGTCGGCGCCATCAACGTGGCGCACACGCCCGAGCGCCACAACACCGCCACCGTCTCGCCGGAACAGATCTTGGCCTGGGACCCCGACACGGTGATTACCATGGACGAGGGCTTCTATCGCGCAGTCTGGACCAGCCCGGTGTGGCGGGGCGTGCGCGCGGTGCGCGCCAGGCGCGTCTTCCTGCTGCCGCGCGAGCCCTTCGGCTGGTTCGATTCGCCGCCGGCGGTCAACCGGCTGATCGGCGTGCGCTATCTCGCGGCGCAATTCTATCCCGACATCTTCTCCGAGGATCTGCGCCGGACCACCGCCGATTTCTTCCACCGCTTCTACCACATCGATCTCAGCGAGGCGCAGCTTGACCGGCTGCTGCGGCCGCAGCCATGAGGCGGAGCGTGCTTGCCCTGGCGCTGCCGCTGCTGGCGCTGCTGCTGCTCTTCCTGGGCAGCCTCGCGCTCGGCAAGTTCCCGGTGTCGCCGCACGATCTCCTCGCCGTACTCTGGAGCAAGCTCACCGGCGCGCCCAGCGGCGTGAGCGCGGCGGTGGAGACGGTGGTGTGGCAGATCCGCCTGCCGCGCATCGCCGCCGCGGTGCTGGTCGGCGCGGCGTTGGCCGCCGCCGGCTCGACCTATCAGGGACTCTTCCGCAACCCGCTGGTCTCGCCCGACATCCTCGGCGTCGCCGCCGGCGCCGGGCTTGGCGCCGTGGTCGGCATCTTCTTTTCGCTCTCGGCGGTGGGGGTGCAGGCGCTGGCCTTTCTCGGCGGAATCGGCGCGGTGCTGGCGGTCTATCTCACCGGCGCGGCGATGCGCGGGCGCGATCCGATCCTGGTGCTGGTGCTGGCCGGCGTCGCCATGGGCACGCTGCTGGGCGCGGCGATCTCGCTGGTGAAGGTGCTGGCCGATCCCTACAACCAGCTCCCCGCCATCACCTTCTGGCTGCTCGGCAGCCTCACTGCCATCACGCTGCCGGATCTGCGCGCCGTCCTGCCGGCGGTGCTGATCGGGCTGGTGCCGCTCTATCTGCTGCGCTGGCGGATGAACCTGATGACGCTGGGCGACGAGGAGGCGCGCGCGCTCGGCGTCGAGACGCGGATGCTGCGCATCCTGTTCATCGCGGCGGCGACTTTGATGACCTCGGCGGCGGTGTCGGTGAGCGGCATCATCGGCTGGATCGGCCTGATCATCCCGCATGCGGCGCGACTGATCGCCGGGCCGGAGTTCTCGCGCCTGCTGCCGGCGGCGATGCTGCTGGGCGCGGGCTATCTGCTGGCGGTCGACACGCTGGCGCGCACCATGGCGGAGATCGAGGTTCCGATCGGCATCCTCACCGCCTTCATCGGCGCACCGTTCTTCCTCTGGCTGCTGGCGACGGCGCGGCGCGGCTGGCAATGACGCTCAGCGCCGAGCATCTGGATTTCGGCTATCGCGGGCGCAGCGTCGGCAGCGGCGTCAGCATCGACATCCGCTCGGGCGAGGTGCTCTGCCTGCTCGGCCCCAATGGCGGCGGCAAGACCACGCTGATGAAGACGCTGCTGGGATTGCTGCCGGCGCTGGCCGGACGGGTGCTGCTCGACGGCGAGGACATCGTCCATATGCGGCGCAAGCGCCTCGCCCGCATCGTCGGCTATGTGCCGCAGGCGCATCTGGCATTCTTTCCCTTCGCGGTCCTCGACATCGTGCTGATGGGACGCAGCGCGCACATCCCGCTCTTCGGCGCACCCTCGCAGGCCGACCGCGCCGTCGCCGAGCGCGCGCTCGGCCGGCTCGGCATCGCCCACCTCAAGACGCGCGTCTACACCGAGATCAGCGGCGGCGAGCGCCAGCTGGTGATGATCGCCCGCGCGCTGGCGCAGGAGCCGCGCATCCTGATCATGGACGAGCCCACCGCCAGCCTCGATTTCGGCAACCAGCTGCGCGTGCTGAACCAGATCGCGGCGCTCGCCCGCGCCGGCATCGCGGTGGTGTTCTCGACCCACGATCCCGACCATGTCTTTCTCTGCGGCGACCGCGTGGCGCTGCTGCATGACGGCAGGATGGAGGAGATCGGCCCGCCCGAGGCGATCATCACCGCCGCATCGCTGAAGCGGCTCTACGGCGTCGATGTCCAGGTGGTCGAGCTGCCCGACCACGAGACCCGCACTTGCGTCCCGTCGGTCCACGGGCTGCGGCGCCGCGGCGAGGGGCTGCCTGCGCCGTGAGCGAGGAGATCGCCGCCGCGGCGCTCGACCTCGCGCGCTACATCCGGCCCGGCGACACGATCGTCATCGGCCAGGGCTGCGCCGAGGCGCTGAGCCTCAGCGAGGCGCTGCTGCGCGCGCGCGCCGCCATCGGCCGCTGCCGCGTGTTTCTCGGGCCGTCCTTTGCCGGCAGCTTTCGGCCGGAGCACGGCGACCATCTCGCCTTCTCGGGATATGCCGCGAGCGGCAGCAATCAGGCGCTGGCACGCGCCGGCCTCCTCGACATCGTGCCCTGCCACTATTCCGAGCTGCCGGCGCTGTTCCGCGAGCGCCGGCGGGCCGCCGACATCGTGCTGCTGCAGGCGGTGCAGGCGGCGGACGGGCGCCTCTTCCTCGGCATGGCCAACGATCATCAGCTCGACGCCGCGCGCCGGGCGCGCATGGTCATCGCCGAGATCAACGACCGCGTGCCCGAGACGCCGGGCAGCGAGCTGCCACCCGACATCCGCCTCGACCTGCGGGTGCGCAGCTCGCGGGCACCCGCCATGCTCGCGCCCGCGGCGCTGGCCGAGACGGAGGCGGCGATCGCGCACCGCGTCGCGGCGCTGGTGCCGGACGGCGCCACCATCGAACTCGGCATCGGCGCGCTCCCCGACGCGATCCTGGCGACGCTCACCAGCCATCGCGATCTCGGCATCCATTCCGGCATGCTCGGCGACGGCGTGGTGGCGCTCGCCCAATCGGGCGCGCTCACCAACGCGCGCAAGCCCGTCGACCGCGGCGTCACCATCGGCGGGCTGCTCTTCGGCACGACGCGGCTTTTCGATTTCGCGCATCGCAACCCGGCACTCCGCCTGATGCCGCCCGCCTACACCCACGGCCACCAGGTGCTGCGGCAGCTGCCCGATTTCATCGCCATCAACTCCGCCATCGAGGCCGATCTCACCGGCCAGGTGAACGGCGAGATGCTGGGCGGCGCCTATCTCGGCGCGGTCGGCGGGCAGGTCGATTTCCTGCGCGGCGCGCTGGCCTCGCCCGGCGGCCGCTCGATCATCGCCTTGCCGGCCACGGCCAAGGGCGGCACGGTCAGCCGCATCGTTCCGCGGCTCGGCGACGGCACCGTCACCTCGCTGCGCAGCGACATGGACACGATCGTCACCGAGCACGGCACGGCCGAGCTGCGCGGCCTGTCGCTGGCCGAGCGCGCCCGCCGCATGATTGCCATTGCCGCGCCGCGCTTTCGCGAAGAGCTCGAGCGCGCGGCCTATCCGCTGCTGAAGGCCGGGGAATAGCCGGCGGCGTTCATCGATGTCCGCCGCCGCCGCCGCCGTGGCCGCCATGGGCGGCCCCCGCGAAGTGGCCGCCGTGCCAGCCGCCGGCTCCGCCGCGCCAGCCGCCTGCCCCGCCATGCCAGCCGCCCGCCCATCCTCCCCGGTAGCCGCCATAGCCGCCGAAGAGGAACGGGCCGGGGTAGTAGCCGACGCCGTAGGGACCGAAGGGGCCGTAGAGGTCGTAGGAGTCCATCGCCGCCCAGTAGGCCTGCCGCGAGAGAGACTCGTTCTGCAGGCAGGTGGCGAAGGCCGGCGTGCCGAACTGAAACCCGTAGCCGCTGCAGGCGGCTTCGTCCTGGGCGCGAAGCTCTTCCGGCGAAACGCATCCGGCCAGAGCGAGGGGCGCGGCAAGCGACAAGAGGAGCACGGCAATTTTCCTGGTCATCGGCGTCTCTCCTCGGCGACCGCGGGCCGCGCTTCGCCTCTGGCCAAGTCAACGACGCCGCCGCGGCAAGCGCGCCGACGCCGGATCACGGCCTAATCGTCATCGTCATCGCCGCCATACCAGCCGCCATAGCCATAGGGCGGCGGATAGGCCACTACCGGGGGCGGGGGCGGGGGCGGGTAGGCGTAGCCCGGGGGATAGCCGCCCCAATAGGCGGGACCGCCGTAGCCGCCAGCCCAGCCGTAGGGGCGTCCATCGCCCCGCCAGCCGTCTCCGCCGCCGCGCCAGCCTCCGCCATCGCCATGCCAGCCTCCACCATCGCCATGCCAGCCGCCGCCGTGCCAGTCGGCGAGCGCGGGCGTCGCGCTCACGGCGCCCAGCGCCGCAGCAAGCGACAGAGCAGCCGCCGCCAAGCGAAATTTCCGCGAGATGCCGTTGCCCGATGTGACCATCATGTGCCCCCTCCTGCATGGGGCGATCCCGTGAGCCGGGATGCGCGATCTGCATTCTAAATGTAGGCATAGGTGTTGGTTGTTGTGCCTGATCGTGCTGTGACAATGGCACCTGCTTTTTTTAGAACAGCGCAAAAGCGCAGAAATCCGCGGCGCCGGCTGAAGATTAAATCTTTGCCACGATCCTCGCCGATAGCGGATTTTGCCGGGCTTTTTTCCTTCCTCAGCCCGCCGCATCCTCGATCGCCATCGCCGCGCCCTTCTCGGCGATCATGATGGTGGGCGCGTTGGTGTTGCCGCTGACCAGTGTGGGCATGATCGAGGCGTCGATGACGCGCAATCCCTCGATGCCCTTGAGGCGCAGCCGCTCGTCGACCACCGCCATGGCGTCGCTGCCCATCTTGCAGGTGCCGACCGGGTGGTATTCGGTCTCCGCCGTGGCGCGGATGAAATCTTCGAGCTGCGCGTCGGAGATCTGCGCCGGGCCGGGCAGCCGCTCCGGCCCGAGATGCGGCCGGAACGGGCTCGCCGCCAGGATCTCGCGGCCGCGCCGCAGTCCCTCCATCAGGACCTTCATGTCGTAGCCCGAGGCGAGATAGTTGGGATCGATCACCGGCGGCTTCAGCGGATCGATCGAGCCCAGCCGGATCTCGCCGCGGCTCTCCGGCCTGAGGCAGCAGGCATGCAGCGTGACGCCGTGGCCGTCGAGCCGGGTGCGGCCGTGATCGACCACCTGCGCCGGGATGAAATGGAACTGGATGTCCGGCGACTGCGCCTCGCCGCGGCTGGAGACGAAGGCGCCGGCCTCGGCGAGGTTGCTGGTGCCGGGCCCGGTCTTGAGCAGCGCGAATTGCAGCGCGGTCAGCGCCGCGGCGAGCCCGCGGCTCCTGCCATCGAGCGTCACCGCGTGCTGCGCGCGCTGGACGATGTTGACGTTGAGATGGTCTTGCAGATTCTTGCCGACCCCCGGCAGGTCCAGCACCACCGGCATGCCCACCGCGCGCAGCTCCTCGGAGGGGCCGATGCCGGACAGCAGCAGCAGGTGCGGCGAGTTGACGGCGCCGGCGGCGAGCAGCACCTCGCGCGCGGCCCGCGCCTGCTTCCCCTCGCCATCCTCGATATAATCGACGCCCACGGCGCGGCCGCGCTCGATCAAAATGCGCGTCGCCTGCGCGCCGGTGGCGATGTCGAGGTTCGGCCGCGCCGCCGCCGGGTGCAGATAGGCCGCGGCGGCGCTCCAGCGCTCGCCGCGGCGCTGCGTCACCTGGTAGAGGCCGCAGCCCGGCTGCGCCGCGCCGTTGAAATCCGGGTTGAGCGGGATGCCGGCCGCCTGCGCCGCGGCGAGGAAGACCTGGCTGAGCGGGTTGGTGTAGGGCCGGTCGGCGACGTTGAGCGGTCCGTCGCCGCCGTGGAACTCGTCCGCGAGCCGCTCGTTGCGCTCGGCCTTGCGGAAGAAGGGCAGCACATCGGCATAGCTCCAGCCGGCATTGCCGAGCTGGCGCCAGCGCTCGTAATCCGCCGCCTGGCCGCGGATATAGACCATGGCGTTGATCGAGCTCGAGCCGCCCAGCATCCGGCCGCGCGGCCAGTAGAGGCGGCGTCCCTTCAGCGCCGGCTGCGGCGCGGTGTCGTACTGCCAGTTGAAGCGCGGCGTGCCGAGCCGGCCGATCCCCGCCGGCATGCGCACCAGCAGCGAGCGGTCGGAGCCGCCAGCCTCGAGCAGCAGCACGCGGCTTGCCGGATCGGCGGAGAGCCGGTTCGCCAGCACCGATCCCGCCGAGCCGGCGCCGATGATGATGTAGTCGTACCCCGTGCCGGCCATGGGCGCCCCTCCCCGGTGTTGCTTGCCGGCGAGTATCGGCAAGCGCCGCGGCGGACGCCAGCCCCGCAAAAGAAAGCGGCGGGCCCGCAACGGCCCGCCGCTTTCGCCGTGCCCTGCCGCCCCGCTTGCGCGGCAAGGTCGACCGGCGCCGGGCGAGGGAGGCCCGGCGCTCGCGCTTCTTCATTCAACTTCCGTGCCAGGGGCGAAGGCTGGTTTGCTGCGGTTTTTCCGCTCGGCGGCAGCCGTGTGCAGGCATTTTGCCCGGGCCGGACGCCGCTTTCGGGCAGAATGCGCGGGCGCCGCTCAGATTGCGGTCAGCGGCGCGTAGGTCTCGGGTCGGCGGTCGCGGAAGAACTGCCAGAGGTTGCGCACCTCGCGCACCATGTCCCAATCCATCTCGGCGGTGAGGAGCTCGTCCTTGTCCTCGCTCGCCTTGGCGATGATCTTGCCGCGGGGATTGACGACATAGGCCGAGCCGTAGAAGCGGCCGATGTTCCAGGGCTGCTCGCTGCCGACGCGGTTGACGGCGCCGATGTAGCAGCCGTTTGCCACCGCCGCCGCCGGCTGCTCCAGTTCCCAGAGATACTGGCTGAGCCCGGCGACGGTGGCCGAGGGATTGACGATGTATTCGGCGCCGTTCAGCGCCAGCGCGCGCCAGCCTTCGGGGAAGTGCCGGTCGTAGCAGATATAGACGCCGAGCTTGCAATAGGCGGTCTGGAACACCGGATAGCCGCTGTTGCCCGGCTTGAAGAAGAATTTTTCGTAGAATCCGGCCACCTGCGGGATGTGCGTCTTGCGGTACTTGCCGAGATATTTTCCGTCGGCGTCGATCACCGCCGCGGTGTTGTAGTAGATGCCGGTGATGTCCTCCTCGTAGATCGGCGCGACGATCACCATGGCGTGCTTCTTCGCCAGCTCCTGCATCAGCCGCGTGGTCGGCCCGTCGGGGATCTTCTCCACCGCCGCGTACCATTTGGCGTCCTGGCTCGGGCAGAAATAGGGCTGGGTGAAGACCTCCTGCAGGCACAGCACCTGCACCCTGGCCTTGCCCGCCGCCTCGATCAGCGGCAGATGCGCCTCGATCATGCGCTGGCGGATCTGTTCCGGCGACATCGAGGTGTCGCCCTTGAGGCTCATCTGGATGAGCCCGCCCCTGACGATGGTCATCGCTCGGCCTCCGTCACTCGGCCGCGTCGCGCAGCACCGGCGCCGGCCGCTCGAGTGCCGCCTTCTGCAGCAGCGCCTGGTAATAGGCGGGGAAGGGCGGCCGGTCGATGTAGCGCCCGGCGCCCTTCTCGGTGCGCAGGTCGCCGTCGCGCCAGACGATCTTGCCCTGCGATAGCGTCACCACGTTGACGCCTTCGACCTCCATGCCCTCGAAGATGTTGAAGTCGATCTTCTGGTGATGCGTCTTGGCCGAGATGCGTCGCGTCTTCTTGGGGTCCCAGACCACGAGATCGGCGTCCGCCCCCGGCGCCACCACGCCCTTCCGCGGATAGATGTTGAAGATCTTCGCCGCATTGGCCGAGGTCGCCGCGACGAACTCGTTGGGCGTGAGCCGGCCGCTGTTGACGCCGTGATGCCACAGCACCTGCATGCGGTCCTCGACGCCGCCGGTGCCGTTGGGGATGCGGGTGAAATCCTCGCGCCCCATCGCCTTCTGCGGCGCGCAGAAGCAGCAATGGTCGGTGGCCGTGGTCTGCAGCGTGCCGGCCTGCAGCGCGCGCCACAGCGCCGCCTGATGCTCCTTGGGACGGAAGGGCGGGCTCATCACATGCGCCGCCGCGGTGGCGAAATCCTGGTGGCGATAGACGCTGTCGTCGACCAGCAGATGTCCGGCCAGCACCTCGCCGAAGACGCGCTGGCCCTCGCCGCGGGCGCGCGCGATCGCCTCGACCGCCTCGCGGCAGGAATTGTGCACGATGTAGAGCGGCACGCCCAGCACCTGCGCCAGGCGGATGGCGCGGTTCGCCGCCTCGCCCTCGACCGCCGGCGGACGCGACAGCGGATGGCCCTCGGGCCCGGTGATGCCGGCTTTGAGCAGCGCCTGCTGCAGGTGGAAGACCAGCTCGCCGTTCTCGGCATGGACGGTGCAGAGCGCTCCCAGCTCGCGCGCGCGCAGGAAGCTTTTCACCAGGATCTCGTCATCCGCCATGATGGCGTTCTTGTACGCCATGAAATGCTTGAAGCTGTTGACGCCGTGCTTCTCGACCAGCGTGCCCATGTCCTTTGGCACGCTGTCGTCCCACCAGGTGACGGCGACGTGGAAGCTGTAATCGGTGGCGGCCTTCTGCGACCAGCCGCGCCATTTGCGATAAGCCTCGAGCAGCTTTTCCTGCGGGTTCGGGATGACGAAATCGATGATCATCGTCGTGCCGCCGGCCGCCGCCGCCGAGGTGCCGGAGAAGAAATCCTCCGACGCCACCGTGCCCATGAAGGGCAGCTCCATATGCGTGTGCGGGTCGATGCCGCCGGGCATCACCAGCGCGCCGCCGGCATCGAGGGTCTCGGCGCCGGCCGGCGCCGCAAGGCCGGGGCCGACCGCCTTGATGGTGCCGCCTTCCACCAGCACGTCCGCGCGCTGGCTCGCATCGGCATTCACGACCGTACCGCCGCGGATCAGGATCGCCATCGCACCCTCCTCAACGCTGTGGCATCGAGGGTACGCCAGACTTGACCGTTTGATCAAGTAAGGCCGAAGATGGGGCAACCGATCCCGAAGGAGAGAAGGCGATGGCCGTGACCGCGCGCGTTCCCAACGATCTCGAGCCCTATTGGATGCCGTTCACCGCCAACCGCCAGTTCAAGGCGCGCCCGCGCCTGCTGAGCGCGGCCAAGGGCCTGCACTACACCACCACCGACGGCCGCACGGTGCTGGACGGCACCGCCGGCCTGTGGTGCTGCAACGCCGGCCACGGCCATCCCAAGATCGTCGCCGCCATCCAGGCGCAGGCGGCGGAGATGGATTACGCCCCGGCCTTCCAGATGGGCCATCCCAAGGCCTTCGAGCTGGCATCGCGGGTGGCGGCGCTGGCGCCGGGCGACCTCGACCATGTCTTTTTCAGCAATTCCGGCTCCGAGGCGGTCGACACCGCGCTCAAGATCGCGCTGGCCTATCACCGCGCGCGCGGCGAAGCCGGGCGCACGCGGCTCATCGGCCGCGAGCGCGGCTATCACGGCGTCGGATTCGGCGGCATGTCGGTGGGCGGCATGGCCAACAACCGCAAGACCTTCGGGCCGATGCTGGGCGGCGTCGACCACCTGCCGCAGACCTATGACCGCAGCAAGCAGGCCTTCTCGCGCGGCGAGCCCGAGTGGGGCGCGCATCTCGCCGACGAGCTGGAGCGGATCGTGGCGCTGCACGACGCCTCGACCATCGCCGCGGTCATCGTCGAGCCGGTGGCCTGCTCGGCCGGCGTGCTGATCCCGCCCAAGGGCTATCTGAAGCGCCTGCGCGAGATCACCAGCAAGCACGGCATCCTGCTGATCTTCGACGAGGTCATCACCGGCTTCGGCCGGCTCGGCGCCGGCTTCGGCGCCGAGTATTTCGACGTGCAGCCCGATCTCATCACCTGCGCCAAGGGGCTGACCTCGGGCGCCGTGCCGATGGGCGCCACCATCGCGCGCAAGCACATCTACGACGCGTTCATGAGCGGTCCCGAGCATGTCATCGAGCTGTTCCACGGCTACACCTATTCCGGCCATCCGCTGGCCTGCGCCGCCGCACTCGCCGCACTCGACGTCTATGCCGAGGAAGGACTCTTTTCCAAGGTACGGGAACTCGCGCCCTATTGGGCCGAGGCGGTGCACGCGCTCAAGGGCCTGCCGCATGTCGTCGACCTGCGCAATCTCGGCCTCATCGCCGCGATCGAGCTCGATCCCATCGCCGGCCAGCCGGCCAAGCGCGCCTTCGACGCCTTCCTGCGCGCCTACGACAAGGGCCTGCTGGTGCGCACCACGGGCGACATCATCGCGCTGTCGCCGCCGCTCACCATCACCCGCGCCACCGTCGATGAGATCTTCGGCAAGCTGGCGGAGGTGCTGAGGGAAATGGCGTAGGCGCCGCAGAACTCCCTCTCCGCCCAGGGGGCGGAGAGGGTCGGGGCGAGGTGGGAATGCCGCAGCGCCTGCCGAATCCCTTAAACGGGCCTCCGCCTCGACGTCATTCGCGCGCCCACCTCATCCTAAATCCTTCTCCGCCCCGGGGCGGAGAAGGACTTTCTGGCCAAACGAAAGCGCGCGCGCTATTTCGCCCCCAGCCCCTTCAGCACCAGCCCGACCATCGTCTTCGTCGCCGCGGCGAACACCGCTTCGTCGAGCTTGTCCTTGCCCAGCACGGCGACGATCTGGGACGCGAAATCGGCGTAGGTCTGGGTCATCGACCAGATCATGAAGAGGAGATGCTCGGGCTCGACGGGATCGATCTTCCCCTCCGCCGCCCAGCCGCGGATGATGGCGCTCTTCTGCTGCACCAGGCGCCGCAGCCGCTTCTTGAGGAAGGGCTCGACATGGCGCGCGCCCGAGATCAGCTCCATCGCCCAGAGGCGCGAGGGCTCGGGCAGCGTGCGCGAGCTTTCGAGCTTCCGCGCGATGTAGCGGCCGAGCGCGTCGGCGGGGTCGGCGCCGGGGCGGATC
>DAHUYF010000162.1 GCA_027315365.1 Rhodospirillales bacterium
CAACCGCGCCTTCATCCTCGCCGCGACCGGCGATTTCGCCCAGGCCGTCGACGAGATGCAGGACTACCTCGCCCTCGTCCCGACCGCGCCCAACGCCCGGCAGATGCAGGACAAGGTCTATGAGTGGCAGGCCAAGGTGCCGGGCGGCGGCGCGGCGGTTTTCGACATGACGAAGGATCACGCCGAATGAGGGGGATATCGGACACGGCACGACGCAGCCCGGCTACGGCTGTCGCGGGAAGCGCACTCGGCGTTGCGGCCGTCGCTGCGGTCGGCGCCCTCCTCCTGGCCGGCTGCACGGACATCGACACCCCGTCCTCCAGCGCGGCTGCGACCCAGCCCGTCATGACCTACGAGCGTGCCGACGCGATCGTCAGAAGCTTCCACGGCAGCGTCTGTCCCGCCAATTTCGTCACGACCTTCGCATGCTTCGATGCCGGAATCGACGTCGCGGCCGGCCGGCTGGTCTTCGTCGGCAAGAACGGCGACCGCAGCCACGCCGTGCCGCTGGCGGGGCTGCGGGCGGAAACGGGGTCGCGCGGCCTCGGCACGTCGATCGTTCGCGTCGACGGGTCCTGGGAGCTGCTGATCATCGGCGAGGGACACGAGACCGCCGCGCGGCTTCTCGCCGATGCGCTGACGCAGCTTCCCGTCAGGGCGCAACAGATATGGGCCAGCCAGGCGCTGTTTCCGATCATCGCCCGCGCCTATCGCTCGCTGCCGGTCAAGCCGGTGCCCGGCGAGGACGTCCGCCGTCTCGTGGTCCAGGCGGAAGACGCGGTGAAGCAGGAGCAGTTCACCGATGCCGCCAGGCTTTATGGCCAGATCGTCGCCATCGCGCCCTGGTGGCCGGCGGGACATTACAACTGCGCCTCCATCCTCGCTGAAGGCGGCGACTTCCATGACGCCGTCATCGAGATGCAGCATTATCTGGCGCTGGCGCCCGACGCGCTCAATGCGCGACAGATGCAGGACAAGATCTATGTCTGGCAGCGCCAGGACAAGACCGTGGCCGCGGAGCCCGACCCCGCCTCGTTCTTCCCGCCGCCGGAGCCGGGCAAACCGCGCCTCGGCGCGATCCCGGCCAATGTCCCGCCCATCGCCGCCGCCGCCCGGCACCTGCCCAACTCAGACGGCGCGCTGATCCTCTACGTCGCCCGGGGCGGGGCCGCCGATGCCGCCGGGTTGGCGCCCGAGGACATCATCGCCGCCTATGACGGCCAACCGGTGAAAACGGCAGCCGATCTGGCGGCGGCCGTCCGCCGGGCACCGCCGGGCGCCGAAGTACCGGTCGAGATCATCCGCGGCGACCGGCGCCAAAGAGTGACGGTGCGGTTCTGAGTGGCGACAACGGGGGGAACCAAATGACAAAGCTGCACGAATTCTTGCGCTGGAGCGTCATCGCCGGCGTGCTCGGCCTCGGCACGGCATGCGGTGGTTCGACCGAGGTTCCGCTCGATCCGGCGGTCGCCGCAGGCATGACCCCGGCCGCGGCACGCGCGACGCTGGTGGCGCTCAAGGCCGCTGGCGGCCAGACGCGCGCGGTCCTCTGGATCGGCAATCCCGATCTTTACGCTGACGACCTGAGCGACGACCGCCCGGATTTCTACCCGGTCCACTACCTCGTCGAGAGCGTCGCCGTCGGTCCACAGCAGATCTGGATGCGGAGCAGAGTGGTGAGCAAGCGCGCCGACAATGGCAGCGAAAAAATCTGGTACGTCCCGCTGCGCGCGACGCAACCCTCGCTGCGGCTCGACCATTACTCGAATGAAGACGTACCGGTCGTCGCGTTATACGCCACGGATGCGGGACTCGAGCTGACCTTCGAGGACACCCTTGACGAGGCCGGCGCCCAGCGCGTCGTCGCCGCCCTGGTGGAGCGCAAGCAGGCGGCGGCCGACGAGGTGGCGGTTTTCGCACACACCCTCGCCGCCTGGCGCGCGGCCGCACCCAAGCCGGTGCCGGGCGAGGATCTGCGGCGGCTGGCGGTGCAGGCGACAGGCGCGGTCGGCGACAAGGATTTCTATGCCGGCGAAGAATTCTACGCGCAGGGACTCGAGATCGCGCCGTGGTGGCCGGAAGGCCGCTACAACCGCGCCCTCCTCTTCGCCGCGATCGGCGACTATGCCGACGCGGTCGTCGACATGCAGCGCTTCCTCGCCCTCGTGCCGGAGACGCCGAACGCGCGCGCCCTCCAGGACAAGATCTACGACTGGCAGAGGAAGGCGCAATGAGGCGCGGTCCGTCCGAACCCCGGGGAGACACCGTATGACAATCGTCAATCCCACATGGCGCGCCGTTCTTCTTGCCGCCGCCCTCGGCCCGGCGCTCGCCGCCTGCGCCACGACCTACACCGCTGGCGGGAACGGGCCGGGCACGCCGATGACCGTCGCGCAGGCGCGCCAGGTCGTCCATGACACGATCCTGCATTATCCTGGCGCAACCGCCGGATCCGAGATCCGTCTCCGTCCCCGCGGGAGCGATGAGCTCTCCAAGGCTGTCGGCATCTCTCGCGTCAATGTGACGTCACATCTTCTTGCCATCGGCACCGCGGATGACAAGACCGTGGTGTTTCACTTGGCTAAGCTCGATCCGACATTCGACGCCGCTCCTAGCGGTAGGGGACCAACCCTGCACTTCGGATCGAAGGATTATTACGTCTTCATTTACCTATCCGCCGGTCCCGAGGCCCTGAGTCCCGAGCCGGGCGAGCACCTCGTCGACGCGCTGGCGGCGCTGAAGCGGGCGGCGCTGGCGGGAACCGCCTCGTCCTCGCCGGAAGATGAGGCGCGCTTCGCGCAGGTGGCCAAGGCCTATCGCGAGGCGGCGGTCAAGCCGCTGCCGGGCGAGGATGTGCGCCGCTACGTGGTGCAGGCGACGGTCGCGGTCAAGAAGGAGGATTTCTACGGCGCCGCCGAATTCTATGACGAAGCGACGCGGCTGGCGCCGTGGTGGCCGCAGGGGCATTTCAACCGCGCCTTCATCCTCGCCGCGATCGGCGAATACGGCGATGCGGCGCGCGAGATGCAGCGCTACCTCGCCCTCGTCCCCAACGCCCCCAATGCCCGCCAGATGCAGGACAAGATCTATGAGTGGCAGGCCCGGGCGCCCACGGCCGCGCCCGCCGCCGCAATCGCCGCGCCGGCAGCACCGGCGGCCTCCAGCCTCTTCGGCGGCGCGCTGCGCGGGCTGCAGTCGAAGTGAAGCGCGAGACGGGACGCGCGGCGCAAGGCGCAAGCGCAAATGACCTTCGCCATTCTGGCCCCAGGAGACCCACATGAGAAGGCTCGGCGCCGTCTGGGGCGCGGCCATCCTGGCGATTGCCGTCGCCGGCTGCGGCGGCGACCTCACCGGATACACACCGGACACCACCGGCTCCGCCCCGCCGATGACCGTCGAGCAAGCGCGGCAGGTCATCCGCGATACGGTCTCGAACGATCCAGGGCATCCTTCCGTCTACACCGCCCGCCTGGGCCATTATCGAATGTCGACGGAGCTTCTGGGCGGCGCGGAAACGGCATCGAACTACCCGATCTCATGGGTGTCGTTCACCTCCTCCGCTCTCGTCTTCCGCACCGCGGACGGAGCGACCACGTCGATCGCGGCGGACGATCTCGCTCCCTTCCTCGATTGCGGCTTTCACAATTGCCAAGATCCGGAAGTGCTGCTTACGAGAGACACCTCAGGCCATGACTGGTACGGTTTGAACCTTGCCTCACCCCCCGGCGCCACGGCCGGCCATCCGGAGGTCGCAAGACGCCTCGTCGATGCGCTCGCTGTACTGAAGCGGGCGGCGCAGGCGGGAACCGCTTCGTCCTCGCCGGAAGATGACGCGCGCTTCGCGCAGGTGGCGAAGGCCTATCGCGAGGCGGCGGTGAAGCCGCTGCCGGGCGAGGATGTCCGCCGCTACGTGGTGCAGGCGACGGCCGCGGTCAAGAAGGAGGATTTCTACGGCGCCGCCGAATTCTATGACGAGGCGACGCGGCTGGCGCCGTGGTGGCCGCAGGGGCATTTCAACCGCGCCTTCATCCTCGCCGCGATCGGCGAATACGGCGATGCGGCGCGCGAGATGCAGCGCTACCTCGCCCTCGTCCCCAACGCCTCCAACGCCCGCCAGATGCAGGACAAGATCTATGAGTGGCAGGCCCAGGCGCCGGCGGCCGGGGCGAGCAGCGACGGCGGCGCGCAAAACCGGCCCGCGAAATAACCGGACGCTCGACGACCAGCCTTAGCAGCGGCATCGAACGCGCCATGGGCTGATCGGCGACCGTCGAACCGAAACGCTCCCCCGCCGCGCGCGCGTTCCGGGCTCGACTTTTGCCGCGATCGCGCCACCATGGGCGGCCAGGGAGGACGGCCCATGTTCAGCGGCACGCATCGCTATTTCCTGCAGGAGCGCGTGATCTACGGCAAGCCGGCGGCGGAGGCCGTGGCCGAGGAGGTTGCGGGTTCGGGCGCACGCCGCGTCTTTCTCGCCACCACCCGCTCGCTGGCCGGCGAAGGCGGGCTCGCCGCCGCAATCGCCGCCGCGCTGGGCGAGCGCCATGCCGGGAGCTTTGCCGGCATCAGCGCGCATTCGCCGCGCGACGCGGTGATCGGCGGCGCGGCCGCGGCGCGGGAAGCAGGCGCTGACCTGCTCGTCGCGGTCGGCGGCGGCTCGGTGAT
>DAHUYF010000167.1 GCA_027315365.1 Rhodospirillales bacterium
CTTGAACAGCTTGTCGAGGTTGCGCACCGACATGGCACGGCGATGATAGCGCCCTGCCCGCGATCGGGCCATCCGCCCCGACCTCGGCCCGGTGCGGCCGGCACGCGAGGCGGAAAATCGGCTCAGTAACCGATCGTTAGCACGCAGCGGCTAAGCTGATGGAATCGAACACCGCGCCGGGCAGGGATCGGCCGGCGGGCGCTGCCAGGGCCGGCCTGCAACGGGCTCCGGTTTCCCGGGGGTCTGTCATGGAGTACCGCGACAACGCGGTTCTGGCCGCGTTCTTCGACTATTGGGACGCCAAGCGCGGCAACCGGGAGATGCCGAGCCGCCAGGACATCGACCCCGCGGACATCCCGCAACTGCTGCCTCACATCGCCCTGATCGACGTCGTCGAGCGCGGCGCGCGGTTCCGCTATCGCCTGGTGGGCACCGCGGTGGTCGACGGCTTCAACCGCAACATCACCAACCGCCATGCGGACGAACTTGACATCCCGCAAGTCTCGCGCGACGCGGTGCACATCCAATACCGCGCCGTGCTGCGCAAGCGCCGGCCGATCTATCTGCGCAACGTCTACCGCCTGCCCAGTGGCGCGACGGCGATGACGCGCCGCGTGCTCGCGCCGCTGTCGCCGGACGGCAGCGCGATCACCATGATCATCGCGGCGCTGGTCTTCGACTACGGCGCCGCGCTCCGCGAGGCGATCCCGCTGCGCGACGGCGCCGATCCCGGCAGCCTGGGCGACGCGGCAGTGCTGTGAACCGTCCGACGCCGGGGCCCCGGGCCGGGCAGCGCGCCGACTAATTGCGGCCGAAGATGCGATGCAGCAGGCCGCCGAGCCAGCTCTCGGCATGCGCCTTGGCGGCCACGACCTGCGTCACCAGCGTCGGCGCCGGCGCCGCCGGCAGCGGCCGCACCGGCATGCCGCGCGTCGCCTCGGCCATGAAGGCGTGCCAGGTGCGCGCCGGCAGGCTGCCGCCGCTGACATGCTTCATCGCGGCGTTGTCGTCGTTGCCGAGCCAGACGCCGGCGACGAGGTCGGCACTGTAGCCGACGAACCAGGCATCGCGGAAATCCTGCGTCGTGCCGGTCTTGCCTGCCACCGGCCGGTCGAGCCGCGCGGCGCGGCCGGTGCCGTGGGCGATCACGCCGGCCAGCATGGCGTTCATCTCGCCGTCGATCGCCGGCGCGATCACCTGGCCGCCGCCATCGCCCTGGCGGCGGTAGAGCACGGCACCGTCGCGGTCGCGGATATCGGTGATGCCGTAGGGCAGCGCGGCACGGCCGCCCGAGGCAAAGGCGCAATAGGCGCTGGTGAGGTCGAGCAGCGTCACCTCCGAGGTGCCGAGCGCCAGGCTGGCATCGTGGGTGAGTTCGCTGGTGATGCCAAGGCGATGGGCGGTGGCGATGACGTTGTCGATGCCGGCGCGCTCCAGCACCTGCGCCGCCACGGTGTTGATGGACTCCGCCAGCGCCTCAGCGGCGGTGACTTCGCCGCGGTACTTGTTCTCGTAATTGTGCGGCGTCCAGTTGCCGATGCGGATCGGCGCGTCGTTGAAGCGGTCCTCCGGGCTCATGCCGCGGTCCAGCGCCGCGAGATAGACGAAGGGCTTGAAGGCCGAACCGGGCTGGCGCAGCGCCTGGGTGGCGCGGTTGAACTGGCTGTCGGCGTAGTCGCGCCCGCCGACCATGGCGCGCACCGCGCCGTCGGGCGACATGGCGACCAGCGCCGCCTGCTCGACCTGCGATTTCTCGCCGTCCTTCTCCAGCGTCGCCGCCACCGCCGCCTCGGCCGCCGCCTGCATCCTGGCGTCGAGCGTGGTGCGCACCACCAGGTCGCGGCCCTCGGCGCTGACATAGGCGGCGGTCAGCTCGTAGATCCAGTCGGCGAAATAGCGGTTGCCCGGCCGCACCCGCCCGGCGAGCGCCAGCTGCGCCCGCTGCTGCTCGGCCGCCGCCGCCTGCGCCGGGGTGAGATAGCCGGCATCGACCATGTTGGCGAGCACCTGGTGGGTGCGCTTTTGCGCCTGGTCCAGGTCGCGCGCCGGGCTGAAGCGGGTCGGCGCCTTGAGCAGCCCGGCGATCGCCGCCGCCTCGTAGAGCGTCACTTGGCGCGCCGATTTGTCGAAATAGCGATGCGCCGCGGCGTCGACGCCATAGGTGCCGGCGCCGAGATAGACGCGGTTGAGATAGATCGCGAGGAGCTCGTCCTTGCTGAATTTGTGCTCCAGCCATAGCGCCAGCAGCGCCTCCTGGATCTTGCGCTTCAGCGTCCGGTCGGGGGCGAGAAACAGGTTCTTGGCGAGCTGCTGGGTGATGGTGCTACCGCCCTGCACGACATGGCCGGCGCGCAGATTGGCATAGACCGCGCGCAGCAGGCCGACCGGGTCGACCCCCCAATGGTGATAGAAGCGGCGGTCCTCGGTGGCGATCACCGCCTCCGGCAGATAGGGCGGCAGATCCCCAAGCTTGAGCGGCTCGCCGAAGAGGTCGCCATAGGTGGCGATGAGGGCGCCGTCGGCGCCGAGCAAGGTCACGCTCGGCCGGCGCTCGGACTGGGTGAGATCGTTGGTCGGCGGCAGCGTGAGCCAGAACCAGGCGACGACCCCGCCGCCCAGGATCATCCCCCAGAGCGCCAGCAGCACGCCCCAGCGCAGCAGCCGCCAGCCCCAGCCGCCTCGACGGCCGCCGCCCTCCTTGCGCCGCGGCTTCTGCCGCTCGCCTGCCTCGCGCCGGTCCTCGGGATCGATGCGCACCTCGCCGCGTCCTCGCTCCGCCATGTGCTATCCCAGATCCGGCCGTCGCCCCGGCGCAGCGACCGCCGCCGCGCGCTTCTAGCACAAAAGCCCCGGCCGACCGAGCCGCCCCTCGGGGTCTAAAAAAGGGCGCGGGACCATGGCTTTTTTCCGGATGCCGGCGCCTTTGCGGTTGTTGAACCCGCGGCCGGCGGGCAAGCTGCCCCGCCCGCCGGAGCTGCCGTGATCGCCGCCCTGATCTTCGCCGCCACCTACTTCGTCATCGCCCTTGGCCGCCTGCCGGGGTTGCGGCTCGACCGTGCCGGCGCGGCGCTGCTGGGGGCGAGCCTGATGGTGGCGAGCGGCACGCTCGGTCTCGACGAGGCCTATCGTGCGATCGACCTCGACACCATCACGCTGCTGCTCGGCATGATGATCCTGGTCGCCCATCTGCGCCTGGCGGGATTCTTTGCCCTCGCCACCGCCTGGATCGCGCGCCGGGCGCACCATCCGCTCGGGCTGCTGGCCGGCGTGACGCTGGTCTCGGGCGGCCTCTCCGCCTTTCTCGTCAACGATACCGTCTGCCTGATGCTGACGCCGCTGGTCACCGAGCTGACGCTGCGCCTGCGGCGCAATCCGGTGCCCTACCTGCTGGCGCTGGCCATGGCGTCCAACATCGGCAGCACCGCCACCATCACCGGCAACCCGCAGAACATCATGATCGGCAGTTTCTCGCACATCGCCTATGGCGATTTCGCCCGCGCGCTGGCGCCAGTGGCCGCGGCGGGGCTGCTGGTGATGGTCGCGCTGGTGGCGCTCGCGTGGCGGCGCGAATTCTTCACCCGCGACCGGCTCGCGGGCGATGCGCCGCCGGCGCAGGTCAATCGCGCGCTGCTGGTCAAGGCGCTCCTCGCCGCCTTCGCCATGGTACTGTTCTTCTTCCTCGGGCAGCCGCCGGCCAAGGTGGCAATCGTCGCGGGATCGCTGCTGCTGCTGACCCGGCGCCTCAAGCCCGAGCGCGTCTATCGCGAGATCGACTGGGCGCTGCTGCTGCTGTTCTGCGGCCTGTTCATCGTCGTCGCCGGCATGGAGAAGGCGCTGCTGGGGCCGTCGGCGCTGGCCTATGCCGACCGGCTCGACCTGGGATCGCCGGCGATCATGGCGGCGACGGCGGCAGTGCTGTCGAACCTGGTCAGCAACGTGCCGGCGGTGCTGGTGCTGAAGCCCTTCGTGGCGAGCCTCGCCACGCCGCGCCTCGCCTGGCTCAGCCTCGCCATGGCGGCGACGCTGGCGGGGAACTTCACCGTCCTCGGCTCGGTCGCCAACCTCATCGTCGTACAGCGCGCGCGCAGCCACGGCGTCGCCATCGGCTTCTGGAGCTATTTCAAGCTCGGCGCGCCGGTGACGGTGCTGACGATCGTGATCGGGGTGTGGATGTTGACGTAGTGAGCTGTCAGCTTTCAGCCGTCAGCTCTCAGCTGATAGCTGATAGCTGACGGCTTCTTCTCCCTATGCCACCTGCAGCGCGCGGTTGTCCTGGCGGGTGAGCCGGGTCTGATCGCGCATCGCCCGCTGCAGCTTCTCGAAGGCGCGCACCTCGATCTGGCGGATGCGCTCGCGCGAGACGGCATAGCGGTGCGACAGCTCCTCGAGGGTCGACGGCTCGTCCTTCAGGCGGCGCTCGAAGATGATGTCGCGCTCGCGCGGGTTGAGCTTCTTGAGCGCGACGTCGAGCATCTCGCGACGCTGCTGCAGTTCCCTGCGGTCGCCGACGATGGTCTCCTGGTTGGGTCCCTCGTCGGGCAGCATGTCCAGCCACTCGCTGTCGCCGTCGGAGCCTGGGCCGCCGAGCAGCGCGTTGAGCGAATTGTCGGCGCCGCCGAGCCGACGGTTCATCTCGATCACCTCGGCCTCGGGCACGTCGAGCTCGATCGCGATCTTGCTCACCGCCTCGGCCGAGAGATCGCCCTGCTCGAACTCCGCCATCTGGCCCTTGAGGCGGCGCAGGTTGAAGAACAGTTTCTTCTGCGCCGCGGTGGTGCCCATCTTCACCAGCGACCAGGAGTGAAGGATGTATTCTTGAATGGCGGCGCGGATCCACCACATTGCGTAGGTGGCGAAGCGAAAGCCGCGCTCGGGGTCGAATTTTTCCGCGGCCTGCATCAGGCCGACATTGCCCTCGGCGACGAGGTCGGCGAGCGGCAGGCCGTAGCCGGTGAAGCCGCGGGCGATCTTGACGACCAGGCGCAGATGGCTGCCGACCAGATGCTTGAGCGCGTCGCGATCCTCCTGGCCGCGCCAGGCGCGCGCCAGCTCCTGCTCGCGCTCGTGGCTGAGCATGGGAAAGCGCTTGGCCTCCTCGACGAAGCGCACCAGGGTGGTATCGAGCTTGTGATTCATGGTCTTCGGTCTCCCTACCTCTCCGGGCGTCCTGCGGCGGCGCTTGGCCTTCCGGCTCCCACGGGGCCGGTTTCAGCGGTCAGGTGCGGGCTGCGATCACGATGGAAAGGGCCGCCGGCTGGTGATGGCGGCTCAACAAGAGATGGGCCGGCAAGGGCCGATTTTCAAGGACCAAACTGGTCCTAATTAGGGGCATGCCAGCCATGCAATTCGGGTAATAACCGGGTAACCATCCCACCGGCCTAGCGACGACGCCACTTTTGCTAATAAAAATCGCGAAACTCTCTCTTGCCGTGCATCATCGCTAGCCTGGGAGGCTCCGAGCCCGACTCGAGGGCGACGCCGCCGCTGTTGAGCGCCATCGCCAGCATGGTATGGGCGCCGGCGGTCCGGCTCCGCCTGCTTGATCCCGTCCCCCACGAGACCCGATTTGCGCTGGCGCCGCCGGTTGGGCAGACTGGCCTCAACAAGGCGACAGGGGAGGAGGATGTGGCCGAGCATCAGTATTGTCGCGTCGAGCGCGACGGGCGGCTGCTCGTCGTCACCCTCAACCGGCCCGAGGTGATGAACGCGCTGCATCGCCCGGCGCATATCGAGCTCGCCGAGGTGTTCGACGGCTTCGCCGCCGATCCCGAGCTCTGGATCGCCATCGTCACCGGCGCCGGCGACCAGGCGTTCTCGGCCGGCAACGATCTCAAATACCAGGCGGCGGGCAATCCCACCGGCCATCCGCCGTCCGGCTTTGCCGGCCTCACCCAGCGCTTCGATCTCGCCAAGCCGGTGATCGCCGCGGTGAACGGCGTCGCCATGGGCGGCGGCTTCGAGATCGCGCTCGCCTGCGATCTCATCATCGCCGCCGAGAACGCGGTCTTCGCGCTGCCGGAGCCGCGGGTCGGGCTGGCGGCGCTGGCGGGCGGCCTGCATCGCCTGCCGCGCATGATCCCGCTGAAGCAGGCGATGGGGATGATCCTTACCGGCCGGCGCGTCTCGGCGCATGAGGGCAAGGAGCTGGGATTCGTCAACGAGGTGGTGCCGCAGGGCCACGCGCTGGAAGCGGCGCGGCGCTGGGCGGCGCAGATCATGGAATGCTCGCCGATGTCGATCCGCGCCTCCAAGCAGACCGTCTATCGCGGCCTCGATGCCGCGGGCGGCATCGAGGCCGCCTACCGGGCGCAGCGCGACTATCCCGCCGTGGCGGCGCTCGTCGCCAGCGAGGACCGCATCGAAGGCCCCAAGGCGTTTGCCGAGAAGCGGCCGCCCAATTGGAAAGGCCGCTGAAGGAGAGCAATCATGGATCTCGGTCTCAAGGGCAAGAAGGCGATCGTCACCGGCGGCACACGCGGCATCGGCCGCGCCATCGCCGAGCTGCTGGCGGAGGAGGGCGCCGATGTCGCGCTCTGCGCGCGCAACCGCGAGCAGATCGACGAGACGGTGAAGACACTCGGCCGCCACGGCGTCAAGGCCTGGGGCAGTCCGCTCGACGTCGCCGACAGCGCGGCGCTGCGCGGCTGGGTTGCCGAGGCGGCCGGGGCGCTGGGCGGGCTCGACATCTTCGTCGCCAATGTCAGCGCGCTGGCGGTCGCCGCCGACGAGGCGAGCTGGCGCAAGAGCTTCGACATCGACGTGATGGCCACGGTGATCGGCATCGAGACCGCGCTGCCGCTGTTGGAAAAATCCGGCGCCGGCGCGGTGGTGATCATCGGCTCGGTCGCCGCCGTCGAAGTCGTCGGCCCGACGCGGCCCTACAACGCGGTCAAGGCGGCGCTGGTACCCTATATGAAATCGACCGCGCGCAACTACGCCGGCAAGAACGTGCGCGTCAACATGGTGTCGCCCGGAACCATCTATTTCAAAGGCGGCGTCTGGGACGTGCGCGAGCAGCAGCAGCCGGAGCTGTTCAAGGCGGCGCTGGCGCGCAACCCGATGCGCCGCATGGGCAAGCCCGAAGAGGTTGCCGACGCCGTGGTCTATCTCGCCAGCCCGCGCGCCAGCTTCGTCACCGGCGCCAACCTGATCATCGACGGCGCCGCCACCCAGCGCGTGCCCAACTGAGATGAATTTCGACTTCTCCGACGAGCTGAAGCAACTGCGCGACGAGGCGCGGCGCTTCCTGGCCGAGCGCAACGCGCTGGCGGCTGCGCGGCGCGTGCTGGAAAGCGACGGCGGCCACGACGCGGCGCTGTGGCGCGAGATCGGCGAGATGGGCTGGATCGGCGCCGCCATCCCCGAGGCCTTCGGCGGCGCCGGCCTCGGCCCGCTCGGCCTCTGCGTGCTGGCGGAGGAGCTGGGCGCGGCGCTGGCGCCGGTGCCGTTCTCTTCATCCGCCTATCTTGCCAGCGAGGCCATCCTGCTCGCCGGCAGCGCCGCGCAGAAGGAGCGCTACCTGCCGAAGCTGGCCTCGGGCGCGATCATCGGCACGCTGGCGCTGGCCGAGGGGCCGGGCGCGCTCACCCCCGCGCGGCTTGGCGCGGCAGTCGCCGGCGACCGCCTCACCGGCACCAAGCAGCCGGTGCCGGACGGCGCGGCCGCCGACATCGCCGTGGTGGCGGCACGCGGCACCGACCGGCGCCTCGCGCTGTTCCTGGTCGATCTCGCCGCGGCGGGCGTGGCGCGCGAGCGCATTGCCACCATCGATCCCTCGCGCGGCCATGCGCGCCTGATCTTCAGCGGCGCCGCGGCGGAGCCGCTCGGTCCGGCCGGCGGCGGCGAGCGGCTGCTGGAGCGGCTCTTCGACCGCGCGGCGGTACTTTTCGCCTTCGAGCAGCTGGGCGGCGCGCGCGCGGCGCTCGACATGGCCAAGGCCTATGCGCTGGAGCGCTATGCCTTCGGCCGGCCGATCGGCTCCTTCCAGGCGATCAAACACAAGCTCGCCGATGTCTACGTCGCGGGCGAGCTGGCACGGTCCAATGCCTATTACGGCGCCTGGGCGCTGTCGCAGGAGGCGCCGGAGCTGCCGCTGGCGGCGGCCACCGCGCGGGTGGCGGCCAGCGACGCCTTCTATCTTGCCGCCAAGGAGAACATCCAGACCCATGGCGGCATGGGCTACACCTGGGCGTTCGACTGCCATCTCTATTATCGCCGCGCCAAGCTGCTGGCGCTGGCGCTGGGCTCGACGCGCATCTGGAAGGACCGGCTGGTCGCGCGGCTCGAAACGCAGCACGACGGCGCGCTCGACGGCGCCACCGGCATCGCGCCCTAAGGGCACGCGGGAAAGCGAGGCGATCATGGATTTCAACGACACGCCCGAGGAGGCGGCATTCCGCGCCAGGGTCAAGGAATTCCTCGCCGCCAATGCCGCGCGCCGCGCACCTGGCAGCGCCGAAGGCTACCGTAGCAGCCAGAGCGCTCCCGGCGCGCTCGAGCGCGCCAAGGACTGGCAGGCGCGCAAACACTCCGCCGGCTTCGCCGGCATCACCTGGCCCCAGGAGTGGGGCGGCCGCGGCGGCAGCCCGATCGAGCAGGTGATCTACAACCAGGAGGAAGCCGCCTATGCCGTGCCGCGCGGCTTCTTCGAGATCGGCCTGGGCATGTGCATCCCAACGGTGTGCGGCTGGGGCACGGCGGAGCAGCGCCAGCGCTTCGCGCCGCCGGCGCTCGCCGGAAGCGAGATCTGGTGCCAGCTCTTTTCCGAGCCCGCCGGCGGCTCCGATCTCGCCGGCTTGCGCACGCGCGCAGAGCGGTCCGGCGACGACTGGATCATCAACGGCCAGAAGATCTGGACCTCGGGCGCGCATTACAGCGACTACGGCATCCTGGTGGCGCGCAGCGATCCCGGCATGCCGAAGCACAAGGGCCTCACCTTCTTCTTCCTCAGCATGAAAACGCCGGGCGTCGACATCCGGCCGATCAGGCAGATATCGGGACATTCGCATTTCAACGAGGTGTTCTTCACCGATGTGCGCATCCCCGACAGCCAGCGCCTCGGCGCGGTGGGCGCGGGCTGGCAGGTGGCGCTCACCACCCTGATGAACGAGCGCCTCGCGGTCGGCGACGCGCCCGGCCCCGATTTTCGCGAGATCTTCGATCTCGCGCGCCGGATCGAACTCGATGACGGCCCGGCGATCCGCAACGCCGCGGTGCGCGACCAGCTTGCGCAATGGTATGTAAAGACGCAGGGGCTGAAATACACGCGCTTTCGCACCATGACGCGGCTGTCGCGCGGCGAGACGCCGGGTCCCGAGGCGTCGATCGGCAAGCTCGTCGGCGCCTCCAAGCTGCAGGAGATCGCCGCCTTCGGCATGGATCTCATGGAGATGGGCGGCATCATCAGCGACCCGTCGGTCATGCCGGCGGAGGCTCTCTTCCAGCAGGCGCTGCTCTATTCGCCGGCGCTGCGCATCGCCGGCGGCAGCGACGAGATCCTGCGCAACATCATTGCCGAGCGCGTGCTGGGATTGCCCGCCGATCTCCGCGTCGACAAGGACGTGCCGTTCAATCGGCTGCCGACCGGCCGGCGATAATCCGCCGGCCGGGTCGCCGACCGACCCTTTTTAGGGACGGCGGCCGCGGTTACCGCTGCCACCGTTTCCGGTAAGATGCGCCGCGTGGAGGAAAGATCGCCGGCGTGCCCTGGCTCGATCGCATCGTCGCAGAAGAACCGCGCATCAAACCCGGCTCGAGCGGTGCCTACGCCGTCGCGATCCTGCTGGTCGCGCTGTCGCTCGGCCTGCGCCTTGCCGCCGACGATTGGTTCGCGGGCAATCCCTATCTCCCGTTCTGGCCGGCGGTGCTGTTCGCCGCGCTGATCGGCGGCCTGGGCCCGGGCCTGATCGCGGCGCTGCTCGGTGGATTCTGCGCCTGGTACGCGCTGGTGTCGCCGCGCTGGAGCTTCGGCTATGACGCACCGGGCGAAGTTCTGGCGCTCGCCGTCTACGTCGCGGCATCGGCGGTGAATTGCGCCGTCGTCCAGGGCTTTCGCACGGCCGTGACGCGGCTGCGCGCGGAGCGCGCGAAGCAGGGGGAGCTGGCGCAGTCGCTGGAACGTCAGGTGCTCGAGCGCACCCGGGCGCTGGCGGCGGCCAATGACCGTCTCCGGCACGAGATCGACGAGCGCGCGAAGGCCGAGCGCCAGATGCTGCAGGCGCACAAGATGGAGGCGATCGGCCAGCTTACTGGCGGCGTCGCCCACGATTTCAACAATCTGCTCACCGTCATCTTCGGCAGCCTCGATGCGCTGCGGCTGCGCCTGGTCGGGCGCGACGCCGCGGCGGAGCGGCTGATCGAATCGGCGCTGCGCAGCGCCGAGCGCGCCGCCGGCCTGACGCAGCGGCTGCTTGCGTTCGCACGGCGCCAGACGCTGGCGCCGGCGAGCATCGACATCAACCGGCTGGTGCTCGGCATGTCGGAGCTGATGCGCCACAGCCTCGGCGCGGCGGTGGCGCTCGAGACGGTGCTCGCCGCGGGATTGTGGCGGGCGCTGTGCGATCCGCATCAGCTCGAAATGGCGCTGCTCAATCTGGTCATCAATGCCCGCGACGCCATGTCCGGCGGCGGCCGGCTCACGGTCGAGACCGCCAATGTCAGCCTCGACGAAATCTATGCCGCGCGTCACGATCAGGTGACGCCCGGACAATACGTGTTGATCGCGATCAGCGACACCGGCGACGGCATGCCGCAGGAGGTCGCCGCGCGCGCCTTCGAGCCGTTCTTCACCACCAAGCAGGTTGGCCAGGGCACCGGCCTCGGCCTTAGCATGGTCTACGGCTTCGCCAAGCAGTCGGGCGGCCATGTGAATATCTACAGCGAGCCGCGGCGGGGGACGACGGTGAAGCTCTATCTGCCGCGCGTCGCTTCCGGCGTGGACGAGGAGGGACGGCCGCGCCGCGTCGACGATGCCGTCGACGGACCGGCGGACGGCACGATTCTGGTGGTCGAGGACGACGATGACGTCCGCAACTACACGGCGCAGGTGCTGCGCGATCGCGGCTACGCGGTGCTCGAGGCGAGCAACGGGCCTGCGGCGCTGGCGGTGATCGGCAGCGGCACGCGCATCGATCTCCTGTTCACCGACGTGATGATGCCGCGCATGAACGGCCGCGATCTCGCCGCCGCCGCCCGGCGCCTGTCGCAGGGCCTCAAGATCATCTTCACCAGCGGCTACAGCCCCAACGCGCTGTTCCATGGCGGCACGCTCGATCCCGGCGCGCCGCTGCTGCCCAAGCCATTCACCGCCGATGCGCTGCTGGGGCGCGTCCGCAAGGCGCTGGCGGGGTAGGCTCGGCTATCTCTGGCGCGACATGTAGTGCGCCAGCGCCTTCATCTGGTCGTCGTCGAGTTCCATGGCGACCTCCGGCATGGCGGCGACGCCGGTGCCGAAGCGCCGACCTTCCTTGTAGTCGTGCAGCGCCTTCAGCAGCACGTCCTCGCGCTGGCCGGCGATCCGCGCCGCGCCCTGCTGGCCGTGGAAGCCCTCGCCATGGCAATTGCCGCAATTCCGCCCGGCAGCGAGCTTGCCGCCGACTTCCGTCATCGCCGGCGCGTCGTCCGGCGGCGGCGACGTCTTGATCGGCGGCAGCGTCGCGAGATAGCTGCCGATGGCGCGAATGTCATCATCGCTGAGCTCGGCTGCGACCGGCTGCATGATTTCGCTCTTGACCCGGCCGGTGCGGAAGAACACCAGCTGCCATTCGAGGAAGAGCTCGGGCTGGGCCGCGATCGAGGGAACGCCATCGAGGGTCGAGAGGCCATTGTCGCCGTGGCAGGAGAAGCACGCGGCGAGCTTGTCTTTGATCGCCGCGTCGTCGGCGGCACGCGCAGGCCCGGCAAGTGCCAGCGCCGCCGCGGCCAACGCGCAAAGCGACAGTCGATGCATCATTTGTTGGGTTCCGGAAAAGCGACGCCCTGCCCGCGGCGACGCGGGCAGGGCGCGGGAGAGAGACTACTTGCCGTAGCTGATGCGGTAGATCGCGCCGGCCCAGTCGTCGGCGACCAGGATCGAGCCATCCGGCGCGTTGATCACATCGGCCGGCCGACCCAGGAAGTTGCGGTCGCCCTGGATCCAGCCCGAAGCGATCACATGCTGCTTGGGATTCCTGCCATCGGGCCCGACGACGATCGCGACGATGCGGCCGCCATTATACTTATGCCGGTTCCACGAGCCGTGCTCGGCGAGGAAGATCGCATCCTTGTACTCCGCCGGGAATTGGTCGCCGGTGTAGAACTTCATGCCCAGCGGCGCGACATGCGGCCCGAGCTTGAATGCCGGCGGAACGAACTCGGAGCACTTGTGACCCATGGCATAGGTTGGATCCGGCAGGTCGCCCTGATGGCAATAGGGATAGCCGAAATGCGGCACGCCGCTCGCGATATGCTCGAGCTTGTCGCTCGGCAGATCGTCGCTGATCCAATCGCGGGCGTTTTCCGAGAACCAGTACTGGCCGGTGCGCGGGTCGATATCGCCGCCGACGCTGTTGCGTACGCCCAGCGCGATGATCTCGGCGGTGCCGTTATTGGGGTTGATGCGGCGGACCTGCATCGTGCTCGTCGGCGCCATGCATTCGTTGCAGGGCGGTCCGAAGGCCACGTACAGCATGCCCTTCTTGTCCATGGCGAGATACTTCCAGCCATGCGGGATATAGGGCGGCATGTCGTCATAGACGACCTTGGGCGCCGGCATCTTGTCGAGGCTGGCCTCGGCATTGTCGTATTTGTAGATCTTGTTGACGTCGGCGACGTAGAGCGCGCCGTCGTGGAACGCGATGCCGGTCGGCACCGTGAGCTTCGACAGGACGGTCTTCACCACCTTCTTGCCGCCCTCGTCGGTGATGGCATAGACGTTGCCGGCGTCGAACCAGGAGCCGACGAAGAGCGTGCCCTTATCGCCCCAGGCCATCTGCCGCGCCTCGGGAACGTTGGCGGCATAAACGCTGATCTTGAAGCCCGGCGCCATCTTGATCTTCTTGAGGTTCGCCTCGAGCTGCGCCATCGTCGCCGGGGTCGGCGGGTTCGGCTGCGGGCTCAACCCCTTCTGCTGCTGGGTCTCGTCACCCAGGAACCAGTCCGGCGGCGGATGCGTCCAGAAGCTCTCGCTGTTGGAATCGTAGTGCTTGAGCTGCGCTTGCGCCGGTGCCGCGGCCATGAGCGCCATCACCGCAACCGCCGCGATACCAGCAAATTTCGTACTTCCTGCCATTCCGCGTCTCCCCTTTGCAGCCGTTCTAAAGCTGCCGCTTCGGCCTTGAGATAAGGCCATTGATTGATCTCCAACAGAATACCGGAGCAGCCGCCGGCCGTCGAGGCTTCCTTGGGCGATGTCCGCTCAGACCGGTGCGTAGCTCCGGTCGAGTTCGATCTCGATCAACGCCGGCTCGCTTTCAGCGAGTGCCGAGCGAACCAATTCAACCGCCTCCGCCAGCACTGCGCTGCGCGCGCCCCTGAGGCCCAGCGACCGGGCGAGCCCGACATAATCGATCGGCGGCTCCGTAATGTCCATGCCGATATAGCGATCGGTCTGCGCGGCGAAACCCTTCATCGCATTGGTGCGCTGCTTGAGGATGCGGTAGGAGCGGTTGTTGAGGATGACGAAGACGACGCCGACCCGGTCATGCGCCGCCGTCCACAGCGCCTGGCAGGTGTACATCGCGCTGCCGTCGCCGATCAGCGCCACCACCGGCCGCTCGGGTAGCGCCAGCTTGACGCCGATCGCTGCCGGCAGGCCCCAGCCGATGCCGCCGCCGCGCAGGCCGAAAAAGGCCTGGGGATCGTCCGCGCGCACCAGTTGGCGCAACCCCGGCGCGGAGGAGATCGTTTCCTCGACCACGATCGCATCGGCAGGCAGCATGGCGCCCAGCGCCTGCAACAGCGCCAGCGGCCGGATCGGCGCCTTCGCCGCCTCGGCGCGCGCCCGGGCGACGAGCGCCGCGCGCTCGCCGGCGATGGCGTGGCGCGTCGCCGCGCCGCGCGTCTGCGCCCGCGCCCGCTGCTCGGCGCTCATGCGCTCGGCCAGCGCCGCCGAGAGCTCGGGCAGGCTCGCCTTGGGATCGCCGAGAATAGCGGCCTTCGCCGCGTAGTTCTTGCCGATCTCCCAGGCGTCGAGGTCGAGATGGATGATGGCGAGCGACGGCGGGAGCGGGTCGACCTCGGAGGGCAGCGACAGGGTGAAGAGATCGCCGCCCACCGAGAGCAGCAGATCATGTTGATCGAGCACGCTGCGGATGGCAGGCGCCAGCCGCACCATGGCGCCGCGGAACAGCGGATGCGAAGCCGGGAAGGAGGCTGTATTGGCGATGCCCTCGGCATAGACCGGCGCGCCGAGCTGCTCCGCCAGCGCCGCCAGCTCGCCATGAGCGCGGCGCTGCGCCACCGCGTCGCCGGCGATGATCACCGGCCGCTCCGCCTCGGCCAGGAGCGCCGCCGCCGTCGCGATGGCGGCGCGGTCGCCGCGCAGCCCCGGCGCCACGCGGGTCGGCGATCCCAGATCGAGATCGGCCTCGGCGTTCAGCACGTCGACCGGCAGCGACAGGAAGACGGGGCCGGTCGGCGGCGCCAGCGCGGTCTTGGCGGCGCGGTGCACCGCGCGCGGCAAATCCTCCAGCCGCCGCACCTCGGCCGCCCATTTGACGAACGGCCGGGCGATGGTCGGCAGATCCGCCCATAGGACGGGCTCGGAAAAGGTGAAGCTCTGGTCGTGCTGGCCGGCGGTGAGCAGGATCGGCGCCTGCGCTTTCTGCGCGTCGTAGAGCATGCCCAGCGCGTTGCCGAGGCCTGGGGCGACATGCACATTGGCGACGGCGAGCCTGCCCGAGGCCTGGGCATAGCCGTCCGCCATCGCCATCACCGCTGCTTCCTGCAAGCCCAGCACGTAGCGCAGCCCGGGCTCGGCCGCGAGCGCGTCCATCAGCGGCAGCTCGGTGGTGCCGGGATTGCCGAAGATGATCTCGACGCCTTCCTGCTTCAAAAGCTCCAGAAAGGCGCGCTTTCCCGAGATGACGGGCATGCCCCTTGTCCTCTCCTGCGCCCGCCATGCTATCGCGCGCGGCCCGGCCCCGCCACCATGCCGGCTTTCGCTTCCACCCCTGAAAAACCGCCGCCCGCCGCGCAGGAGCGCGGCGGGCGGTGCTTCGAAGCGGAACGGCGCCTTCCGGGTGGAGCGCCGAGTCGCCGCTCGGCGGCGAGGCCGCGAGCGGGCGCTTAGTCCCCTCCAGCGCGGCTCAGATCGATTCCTTGAGTTCCTTGGCGGCACGGAACGCGACCTTCTTGCTCGCCTTGATCTTGATCGGCTCGCCAGTCGCGGGATTGCGGCCCATGCGCGCCGCGCGCTTGCGCACCACCAGGATGCCCAGCCCGCCGATGCGGATCCGGTCGCCCTTCTTGAGGTGC
The DNA here is from genome assembly GCA_027315365.1 of Rhodospirillales bacterium. Lineage (GTDB taxonomy): Bacteria > Pseudomonadota > Alphaproteobacteria > ATCC43930 > CGMCC-115725 > DAHUYF01. The sequence continues at coordinate 15,454 of DAHUYF010000167.1, forward strand.
TTGACGATGAGACCGATCGTGCTGCCGAGCAAAGCCTCGCTGTGCTTTTTCGGGATTTCGTGCTCCTCGGCGACCGCCGCCGCCAGGTGCTTCAGGGTCACCGTCGACGAGGCACCCGCTTTTTTCTTCACTGCCATAGGTATTGGACTCCCTCTTCCATTCTCAGCCACAACGGCATTGGCAATGCGCTACAGAATCACGGGAAGACGCGTAAAGCAAGTGTTTGCATGCCGCAAACCGCCGTCTTCGCGCGCCCGGCGGGCGCGGTCGCGAAACGTCAGAAATGCCCGTCACACCGATGTTTTCGAGTGTCCGAGGCGCAGGCGCGTGGCGCCGCGCCCCCACCCCCGAGTCGGATGCCGTACTCGCGTGGTGAGGACGAAGTAACCGCCACTTTCGTCTCGGCGATTACCACATATTAGCCATGCGGAGACAGGTCGCGAGCACGACCGGACATGCGCTGGACTTGGAAATCACTTTGTTCAAAAAGGAATTATTAACTTCTTGACCCGACTCTATGCGACGTTGTCAACGTGTGGGAGTCTGATCAATGGCTAGAAAGAAGCACAAGACGGCGCGCAAGTCGCACCGTCGCAGCAAGTCGAAGGCCGCGCGCTCCTCCGCCGCGGTGCGCAAGGCACCGCGCGCGAAGCGTGCCAAGCGCGCGAAGAAGAGCCACGCCCGCCGTCGCGTCGCCAAGCGCAGCGTTGCCAAGCGCCGCGTCGCCAAGCGCGGCGTCGCCAAGCGTCGTAGCGTGCGCCGTTCGGCCAAGCGGCGCTAAGCGCGCCGCTTGCCACGAGCGCGGACTGCCCGGCGCCGACGCTTTCGAGCAGCGGCGCCGGGCAGTTCGTTTTTGGGGGTCGCCCGGGGCGCTCACTGCCGCAGCAGCCGATCGAGCTGCGCTTCGTTCGGTTCTACTTGGTAGAAGCGGCGATAGAACGCCTTCGCGGTCTCGCGCATATCCTCGGGATAGGCTGCGGGATAGAGCAGATGCCCGACCCAGAGCAATCCCAGCAGACGATTGATCGAGGGCGGCTCGTCGATCCAGCCGAAAGGCGGCCGCGGCGCGGCGAAGACGCGATGCTGCGCCACCGCCGGCAGTTCAGCCCATTCAGCGCCCGAGAAAGCTTTGATGTCCTCGGCATTGGGGGCAAAGATCACCTGCGGCCGCCAAGCGAGCAGCTCTGCGCGGGTGACTTCGAAGAAATCCCCCGGCCGCGCATCGGCGACGTTCTCGAGGCCGAGAAGGCGCAGCACATCGGTCGAATGCGTCCGCGACGTCGCGGTGGCGAGGCCGTCGACGCTGCGCGAATAATAGACGCCGAACCGTCCGGTGCGCTGCCGCTCGGCGGTGCGCGCGGCGGTGAGCGCGAGGATGCGGTCGGCCTCCGCCGCCAGCATCTCGCCGCGCTCGGCGGCGCCCAGCGCCGGACCGAGCAGGCGCAGCATCTGGCCGCTGCGCGCGAGATCGCCGTCGAAGATGACGTAGGGCACGCCGATTTTTTGCTGCATGTGCTCGGCCGCCTCGACATAGCCCGGCGCCAGCGAGCCATAATCGACCACGAGGTCGGGCTTCATCTGGCGCAGCATCGCCTCGCTGACCTCGCCACCGCGCAGCACCAGCGGCCCCACCTCGGGCAGTTCGCGCGCCCGTGGCGTGAGGAAGGCGGCGCCGGGCCCGGCGGGCTTGCGCGGCCAGGCCAGCATCTTCTCTGGCGCCAGCACATAGAGCAGGATCGCTGCCGGCTGTCCCGCCGGCAGCACGCGCGTTACAGTATCGGGGATATCGACGGTACGGCCGGTGGCGTCGGTGAGGCTGCGCGCGCCGGCCGGCGCGGCGAGCAGGAGAGCGGCGAGCGCGATGGCGAGACGACGTCCGAGGCTGCGGTATCCCATGCGCGTCCCCTCCCCGTTATACATGCGCAAATACACCGTCAGTCTAAGGTAAAGCGGCCATGGCGTCGACCTACACTGCCGGCGATGCGGCCGCCTATGAGCGGCTGATGGGACGTTGGAGCCCGCTCCTGGCGGAGCGGCTCATCGCCTTTGCCGGGCTGGAAAAGGGCGAGACGGTGCTCGATCTCGGCTGCGGCACCGGCAGCCTGGCGCTGGCGCTGGCGCGCCGGACGGAGCCTGGGCACATTCTCGGCGTCGACATCGCGCCGCCCTATGTCGCGTACGCCGCCGCGCGCAGCGCCGATCCGCGCCTCGCCTTTCACATCGGCGACGCCGCCCGGCTCGATCTCGCCGACGCGTCCGTCGACCGCAGCTTCTCGCTGCTGGCGCTCAACTTCATGGCCGCGCCGTCGCGCGCGCTGGCCGAGCTCGCGCGCGTGACGCGGCCCGGCGGCACGATCGCCGCTGCGGTCTGGGATTTCACGGGCGGCCTGGTCTATCAGCGCATCTTCTGGGACACGGCCGCGGCGCTCGATGCCGCCGCCGCCCGCGCCCGCGCCCGCCAGCTCTCGAGCCCGCTCACCAATGACGGCGAGCTCGCAGCCGCCTTCGCCGCCGCCGGGCTAAAGGAGGTCGAGGCATGCACCCTCACCATTCGCCAGGCCTATCAGGGCTTCGACGATTATTGGCAGCCGATCCGCAACGCCGAAGGCCCGGTCGGCGATTACGTCAAGCGGCTCCCGCCCGAGCGGCTTGCCGCGCTCGAGGCGGCGCTCGAAGCCGCCTACTGCGCCGGCGGCGCCGACGGCCCGCGCAGCTTCGCCGCCAGCGCCTGGGCGGCGAAGGGGAGCGTCGGCTGAGCGCCGGCGGCGCGCCGCGCCGCCTCATCCTGCGGGGTAATTCTCGCGCAGGGCCGCCCGCGGCTTGCGCCGCCGGATGGCTTCGCGCCAGAAGATGTAGAGGCCCGAGCCCACCACCACCGCGGCGCCGACAAGCAGCTTCTGCGTCGGCCGGTCGCCCCAGATGGCGTAGCCGACGATCATCGCCCAAACCAGGGACAGGTAGTTGAACGGCACCACCGCCGAGGGCGGCGCCAGATGCAGCGAGCGCGTCCACCAGTATTGCGCCACGCCGTTGGCGATGCCGGCGCCCGCCATGAGCAGCCCGTCGCGCCAGCCCGGCACGGCGAAGCCGAAGGGCAGCAGCAGCGCGGTGAAGAGCGCGATGAGGCTGAGCTGATAGATCGTCAGCGTCTCCGTCGATTCGGTGGCGCTCATGCGGCGGATGGCGATCGCCACGGTCGAGATCATCACCGCATTGGCCAGCGCGAAACCGGCGCCGAGCTGCAGCGTGCCGGCGCCCGGCCGGGTGACGAAGAGCACGCCGAGGAATCCCACCGCCAGCGCCGACCAGCGATGCACACCCACCCGCTCCTTGAGCACCAGGATCGACAGCAGCGTGGTGAAAAGCGGCGCCGAGAAGCTGATGGCGACGGCACCGGCCAGCGGCATCAGCTGGAAGGCGAGGAAGATGCTCATCATCGAGCACATCTGTGACAGCGCACGCTTCACATGGTCGGGCCAGCGCCGGGTGCGCAGCACGCCGAGCCCGGTGCGCGGCAGGATCAGCAGATAGCAGGGGACGAGCGCAAACAGCGAGCGGAAGAACGCGACCTCGCCCACGGGATAAAGCGCCACCTCCCACTTCACCGCCGCGTTGACGCCGGCGAACAGCACCGTCGAGCCGATCATGTAGAAGATGCCGAGCGGGATCATATCCTGGCGCGGCGACGGGGCGGTGGGGGTCATGTCTGCTGCGGGATGCCGGAGCGGGCGCTACGATAGCCGAACCCCCCGGGCGCGAGCGAGCGCCCGGCGGGATCGCTTCCGCGCCGCGCCGCGGGGCTGCCGGCCGGCGCCGCCGATCGGCTATGCTCTTCGCCGCTGCCCGGAAAGGGCGTTTCGGCGGGAGGACGGGCGATGAGGCTCATGATCGTTTGCACGGCCGCGGCAATGCTGGCCGCGGCAGCGAGTGCTTCGGCACAGGACGACGTCGCGCAGCGCACCGAGGCCGCCCGCGCCGCTGCGGCGGATTTCGGCAAGACGCTCATCGGCCAGCTGCAGCAGGCGATCGCCGCCGGCGGCGCGGTGAACGCGATCGGCGTCTGCCACGCCATCGCGCCGGACATCGCGGCGCAGAAATCGGCCGAGTGGAAGATGTCCATTCGCCGCACCAGCCTCAAGCTGCGCCAGCGCGCCAACGCACCCGACGCGTGGGAGCGGCGGCAGCTGCTGCGTTTCGAGGAGCGCAAGGCCGCCGGCGAGAACCCGGCCGCGATCGAGACCGGCGAATATGCCGAAAAGGACGGCAAGCGGGTGTTCCGCTATATGAAGGCGATCCCGACCGGCCAACTCTGCCTCGCCTGCCACGGCCCGTCCATCGCTCCCGAGGTCGCGGCCCGGCTGAAGGCACTCTACCCGCAGGACGCCGCCACCGGCTTCAAGGTCGGCGATCTCCGCGGCGCCTTCACCATCACCGAGACGCCTTAGGCATCAGCTCACCGCGGCGATCTCGGCCTCGCGCGCCGCGGTCACGGCCGGACGATGGTCGCTGCTCAGCACGCAGTAGACCGCCGGCAGCACGAAGAGCGTGAAGAGGGTGCCGATCGACATGCCGGAGACCACAACGAGGCCGATCGAGAAACGGCTGGCCGCGCCGGCGCCGCTGGCCGAGAGCAGCGGGAGCAGCCCCACCACCATCGCCGCCGTGGTCATCAGGATGGGCCGCAGCCGGACCCGCGCGGCATGGGCGATCGCCTCGACGCGGTCGAGATTCTCGTGCCGCTGCAAGTCGTTGGCGAAGGACACCATGAGGATGCCGTGCTTGCTGATCAGGCCGATCAGCGTCACCAGGCCGATCTGGGTATAGATGTTGAGGCTCGACACCCAGAAGAACAGCGGCAGCAGCGCGCCGAACACCGACATCGGCACGCTGACCAGGATCACGATGGGATCGCGCAGGCTCTCGAACTGCGCCGCCAGCACCAGGAAGATGATCATCAGCGCGAAGACGAAGGTGTAGGTGAGCTTGTTGCCTTCGCGGCTGTATTGCCGGGCGTCGCCGAAATAATCGTGCGAGAAGCCCTTGGGCAGCGATTGCGCCGCCTGCTCGAAGAAATCGACCGCCTGGCCCATGGTGACGCCGGGCACCAGCACCGCCTGGAAGGTCGCCGAGTTCAGCTGGTTGTACTGGGTGAGCGCGTTGGGCTCGGTGCTCTTGCCGAGCGACACGACGGTGGAGAGCGGGATCTGCTGGCCGCTGGCGGTGGTGACGTAGTAGTCGGTGAGATCCGCCGGGGTCAGCCGGTCGGCACGCGGCACCTGCGGGATGACGTAATAGCTGCGGCCGGAGAGGTCGAAGCGGTTGACGAAGTTCTCGCCCACCAGCAGCGCCAAGGTGTCGGCGATCGACTGCATGGTGACGCCGAGATCGTTCGCCTTCGAGCGGTCGATATGGACGTCGATCACCGGATTATCGAAGCGCAGGTCACTGTCGCTGACGATGAAGAGGCCGCTCTGCCGCGCCGCCTGCTTGATCTTCTCCATGGAATTGTAGACGGTCTCGAAATCGTCCGGGCCGTAGATCACCGCCTGGAAGGGCAGGCCCTGCACCGAGGTCGGCAGCGGCGAGGGCGCGAAGACGAAGGTGTTGAGGCCGTCGATCTTGCTCACCGCCTGCTGCACCAGCGGCTTCAGCTGCAAGGTCGAGCGCCGGCGCTGGTCCCAGGGCTTGAGCACGAAGCCGGAGAAACCCTGCTGCGGTCCCTGCGTGCCGCTGATGATGAAGGTGCCGTCGGTCTCGGGGAAGGAGGTGTAGGCCGCGTTCAGCTGCCGGCTGTAGGCCTCCATGTAGTCGAGATTGGCGTATTGCGGCGCCTTGGACAGCGCGAGCAGGACGCCCTGATCCTCCTCGGGGGCGAGTTCGCCCTTGGTGTTGAGGAACAGGAAGACGATCGCCGCCAGGATCGCCAGCGCGAAGACATAGACCACCGGCCGGTAGGCGAGCGTCCTCGCCAGAAGGCGCGCATACCGGTCGGCGAGTGCGGAGAAGCCGCGGTCGATCAGGCGGGCGAAGCGGCCCTGCAGCGCCTCGCGCTTCAGGAGCGTCGCGCACATCATCGGCGACAGCGTCAGCGCGATCACCCCCGAGACGATCACCGAGCCCGCCAGCGAAAAGGCGAATTCGTGGAAGAGGGCGCCGGTGACGCCGCCCAGCAGACCGATCGGCGCGTAGACCGCGGCGAGCGTGATGGTCATGGCGATGATCGGGCCGACGATCTCGCGCGCGCCGACCAGCGCCGCCTGCACCGGCGTCTTGCCCTCTTCGATATGGCGGTGGACGTTCTCGACCACGACGATGGCGTCGTCCACGACAAGCCCGATGGCCAGCACCATGGCCAGCAAGGTCAGCAGGTTGAGGCTGAAGCCCATCGCCAGCATCACCGACATGATGCCGACCAGCGACAGCGGAATGGTGACGATCGGGATCATCACCGAGCGCGGCGATCCGAGGAAGAGGAAGATGACGACGATGACGATCAGCGCCGCCTCGACCAGCGTGCGCACGACCTCGTTGATCGAGGATTGGATGAAGACGCTGCCGTCATAGGCGATCTTCATGGTGACGCCGGGCGGCAGCGTGCGCTCGAGCTCCGGCCGCATGGCGCGGATGTCCTTGACCACGCTCAGCGGGTTGCCGGTGGGCGTCACCTGGATGCCGAGGAATACCGCGTGCTCGCCGTTCATCGACACCGCGCTGTCGGTGTTCTGCGGGCCGAGTTCGACGGTGGCGATGTCCTTGAGGCGGATGAGCGCGCCGCCCCGCGCCTTCACCACCATCTGCTTGAACTGATCGACGCTGGTGAGGCCGGTATCGGCGGTGACGTTGGTGACGGTGAAATAGCCTTTGCGCTGGCCCGGCGCGGCCTGGAAGTTGTTGGAGCGAATCGCCAGCGCCACGTCGTCGGCCGAGATGCCGCGCGCGGCCATGCGCAAGGGGTCGAGCCAGATGCGCATGGCGAAGCTCTGCCCGCCCAGGATCTCCGCCTGGGCGACGCCGTCGACGGTCGCCATCAACGGCTGCACCACCCGCGTCAGATAGTCGGCGATCGCCGCATTGCCCACCGTGCTGCTGGCGAAGCCGATATACATGATGTCGATGGTCTGGCCGGTCTGCTTGATGATCACCGGATCCTGCGCCTCGGCCGGGATCAGGAACTTGACCTGCTGCACCTTGGCCATGACGTCGGTCATCGCCTTGTTCGGATCGTAGTTGAGCCGGACATAGGCCTGGATCGTGCTCGTCCCCTGAATCGAGTTCGAGGTGACGTAGTCGAGGCCTTCGGCGGTGGCCACCGCCTGTTCGATCGGCGTGGTGATGAAGCCCTGCATCAGCTCCGGCGTCGCGCCGGGATAGAGCGTGGTGATGGTGATCACCGTGTTCTCGAGCTTCGGATACTGCCGGATCGGCAGGCTGAAGCCGGCCACCGCGCCGATCAGCAGGATCAGCAGGCTGACCACGGCCGACAGCACCGGCCGGCGGATGAAAAGATCGGTGAAGCTCATCGGGCCCCGCTCCTCGCGTGACTTAATTGGTCGGGATCTTGGCGGGAAGCGGGAGACCGCCGCTGTCGCTGGGCGCCACCGCGGCGCCGTCGAACAGCACCTTGTTCTGGCCCAGCGCCACCACCCGGTCGCCCGCCTGGACGCCGCCCAGGATGGCAACGCGGGCGCCGATATGCTCGCCGGTCGTCACCCGCACGCGCTTGGCCCTGAGGACCGGCTGTCCCTTGCCATCGACGCCGTCCGGCTGCACGACATAGACGCTGTCGCCGTAAAGCGTGTTCTCGACCGCGGTCTCCGGCACCGTCACCACGTCGGGCCGCGGCGGCAGCAGGACGCGCACATTGGCGAACATGCCCGGCAGCAGCTTGCCGTCCGGATTGTCCATCACTGCCTGAAGTTTGATGGTGCGGGTATCGGCGGTGACCTGCGGCTCGATGGCGTTGATCTTAGCCTTGAAGGACTGGCCGGGATAGGCGTCGACGAGGAACTCGATCTCCTGTCCCTGGATGAGCGAGGCCGCGTCCTGCTCGGGCAGGGTGAAGTTGATGTAGAGCTGCCGCAGATCGGTCAGACTCACCATCGCCGTGCCGGGGGCCACGTATTGCCCGACCTCGACCAGCCGCACGCCGAGTTTGCCCGGGAAAGGCGCCCGGATCAGCTTCTGCCCGATGAGCGCCTTGGTCTTGGCGATACCGGCATTGGCCTGGTCGAGCTGTGATTGGCTCTGGTCGACGGTCGATTGCGACACCACCGACTTGGCCAGCAGTTCCTGGTTGCGCCGCAGCGTCAGCGCGTAATAGCGCTCCTGCGCCTCGAAATTCTTGAGATCGCCCTGCTCCGGCCCGTCATCAATCTGCACCAGCGGCTGGCCCTCGGCCACGGTCTCCCCGGCGGTGAACCGGATCTGCGTCACCGCACCGCCGATCTGCGAAGCGATGGTGACCTGATGCACCGCGGCGATGCTGCCGATGCCGGTGAGGAAATGCGGCACCGCCTGGCGCTCGGCCGTGGTCATCGCCACGATCGCCGGCGGCGGCCGGTTATGGGCGAAGAAATCGGCGATGGCGCGGCTGCGTATGCCGTTGAAGACGTAGAGACCGCCCAGCACCAGCGCCATCAGCAGCACCATGCCGGCAAGCCACAGCGCCATGCGGCGGCTGGCAAACGGTACCGGGCGGATGGCGGCGTTGCGGCGCCGGGCATGACCGAAGCTGTCCATCGGCGTCACTCCTTCGTTTCCTGGGTATCGGGCGTTTCCTGAGGCTCAGGCCGCAGGGCCGCGAGCATCAGGCTGAAATAGCTGTCATAGAACCGCTCGTCGGAGAGCGGCAGCGTCTCGTAGCAGCCGACCGAGTTCGACCAGATGGCGCGGAAGGCCATCGGACAGGCGACGATATGCGCCATCGCCTCGACGTCGCCGGCGCGGAACTCGCCGCGTTCGATGCCGCGGCGCAGCACGACGGCAAGCAGCCGATTGCCGCGCTCGCCGACCTCGGCTTGATACCAGGCGGCGAGGTCGGGGAAGTTCCGCGCCTCGGCGACGATGAGCTTCAACAGCCCGCCCTGGCGCGATCGGACGAGCTGGGCCCATTGCTCCAGCATGCGGCGCAGCAGCACCGCGCTCGAACCCTGCCAGGCCTCGACCTCGCGCTCGCCCATGGCCAGGCGCGTGAGCACGATCTCGCGGATCGCCGCCTTGAACAGCGCCTCCTTGGTCGGGAAGTAGAGATAGGCGGTGCCCTTGCTGACCCCGGCGCGGCGCGCCACCTCCTCAAGCCGGGCGGCGGCAAAACCCTTTTCCGCAAAGACCTCGACCGCGGCCTCGAGCAGCTCGGCCGGCCGCGCCTCCTTGCGCCGCCGGCGCGGTCTCGCCGCCGCTCCCGCCGTTCCTTCCATCGCCGCCCGCCTTACTGACCGCCCGGTCAGTCAACCTAGGGCGGGTGCGACAAACTGGCAAGCGCTTTGTGCTGCACTGCAAAAGGGCGAGCGGCGACAGGGCCTTGCCAGGCCGGTTGCCGGCGCTTAGGTTTAATTTGTCGTCGCAACCATGGAAAGGAGGTGATCCCGTGTCTCATTGTCTAGGACTGCGGTCAATCCGTACCACGGCCGGGATCGCTGCCGATGCAGGGGTCGCCGTCGCCTAAAGCGATGTGTCGCGGTCGCTGAACTGGCCGCTATCAGACAGTGGAAGGGCCGCCTCCGGGCGGCCCTTCTGTCTGGGAGCCTGCCTGGGGGACCCAATGAGCCGAACCGGGCCATGAGCTTCGACCGGCGGCGCGCCGCGGTGGCGCTGGCCGGCTTCGTCACCTTCATCAACCTCTATGCGCCGCAGGCGCTGCTGCCGATGCTGGCGACGGAGTTCGGCGCCGGCGCCCGCGCGGTCAGCCTCACCGTCAGCGCCACCACCTTCGCCGTGGCGCTCATTGCGCCCTTCACCGGGACGGTGGCCGACGTGCTGGGCCGCAAGCGCGTCATCGTCGCCGCGATGGCTGCGCTGGTGGTGCCGACCGTGCTGGTGGCGCTCTCCTCCGGGCTCGACGCCATGGTGCTGTGGCGCTTCGTGCAGGGCCTGCTGCTGCCGCCGATCTTCGCCGTGACCATCGCCTATGTCGGCGAGGAACTGCCCGCCGCCGAGGCCACGGCGGTTACCGGGGTCTATCTCTCGGCCAGCAGCGTCGGCGGCTTTCTCGGCCGCTTCCTCACCGGCGTGCTGGCGGAATCGATCGGCTGGCGCGGCGCCTTCCTGGTGCTGGCAGCGATCACGCTGGCGGCGGCGGCGGGAGTCGTAACACTGCTGCCGCGCGAACGGCGCTTCCAGCGCAGCCCCGGGCTCGCCAGCGCGGCGCGGCAGATGCTGCGCCACCTGCGCAATCCGCAGCTACTGGCGACCTATGCCGTGGGTTTCGGCGTGCTCTTCACTTTCGTGGCCAGCTTCACCTATGTGAGCTTCCACCTCGCGGCGGCGCCGTACAATCTGTCGCCGACCGGGCTCGGCGCGATCTTCGTGACCTATCTCACCGGCGCGGTGACGACGCTGCTCACCGGCCGCGGCGTCGCCCGCTTCGGCCGGCGGCGCCTGGTCCTCTGGCTCACCGCGCTCTGGGCGGCAGGCATGGCGCTCACCTTGCTGCCGTCGCTGCCGGTCATCGTGCTCGGCCTGGCGCTCAGCGCCGGCTGCGGCTTCGTCTGCCAGGCGGTGGCGACGGGATTCGTCGCCATCACCGCGCGCGAGGGACGCTCCTCGGCGGTGGGGCTCTACGTCACCTCCTATTACATCGGCGGCAGCGTCGGCGGCGTCCTGCCGGGCTTCGGCTGGGAGCGCTGGGGCTGGCCCGGCGCGGTCGTGCTGGTGCTGGCGATGCTGGTGCTGATCGCGGCCTTCGTCGTGCTGTTCTGGCGCGACGGCGCGGCTACTGCCGGCGCCAGCGCTCGATGATTCCGGCGACGAAATCGCGCCCCTTACGGTCGTCCTCCCAGGCCTTGGGGAAGTTGGCCGCCTCGCCGCGCGGGCGGAACTCGGGCGGCAGTTCGGCGAAGCGGATGCGCATCGGATGCGCCACGCCCTCGCCCACCGCGATCGCCTCGCGCTGCCGCAGCGTCGGCAGCACCGCCATCAGGCCGGCCGCGTCGTCCGGCAGCATCGAGCGCACGTAGCTGCGGTCCTTGTCGTTGTTCATGCGCAGCGCGAAGATGGTGCTGCATTGCGACAGGATGGTCTCGCTGAGTTCGGCCGGGCGCTGCGTCACCAGGCAGAGAGAGACGCCGTATTTGCGTCCTTCCTTGGCGATGCGCGAGATCGCGCGGATGGTCGGCGTGAAGCCGGCGCCGACGTCGCGCGGGATGTAGCGATGCGCCTCGTCGCACACCATCAGGATGGGGATCGCCTCGGCACGGTCGCTGTGCAGCGCGAAGTCGAAGATCAGCCGGCACAGCAGCGACACCACGACGTTGACGATCTCCGACGGCACGGCCGAGATGTCGATGATGGTGATGGGCCTGCCGTCGACCGGGATGCGCAGAAGACGCGACAGGATCTCGCCCATCGTGTCGCGCAAGGCGAGACCCTCGAACATGAACTGGTAGCGCCGGTCCTTGCGCAGCGCGTCGAGCGTGGCAAGCAGGCGCATATAGGGCAGCGCGCTGTCCGGGCGGTCGAGCTTGCCCATAGCCTCGGAGATGCGCTTTTCCAGCGTGTTGACGCGATAGGGCACCGGCGTGTCGACGGTGAGCGTCGCCAGCCGCTCGCCATCGCCGCCGATGAAATCCTGCTTTGCCTGCAGGATCGCGTCCTTGAGGATCGGGATCTCGCGCGAGCGCGCGATCGGGTCATGCGAACACAGCACCTCGCACGCCTCCTCGAAGTCGAGCAGCCAATAGGGCAGTTGCAGCCGGTCGGGGGTGATCCGCTCGGCGAGGTCGGGAAAGGCCGGGGCGTACTCGCCATGCGGATCGAGCAGCACCACATGGCCGTTGGGATGCGCGGTGAGCAGCGTGCGCAGCATCAGCGTAAGCGCGCAGGATTTGCCCGAGCCGGTGGTGCCGACGATGGCAGAGTGCTTGGCGAGGAATTCCTGCGACAGCAGATAGGCCGGCCGCGCCGCGTCCTGATGCAGCGTGCCGATGGCCAGCGTCCAGGTGTTGGGCTTGGCATAGATCAGCGCGATGTCCTCGGCGGCGGCGGCGAAGACCGCAGCGCCCAGCACGGGATAGACCGAGATGCCGCGGGCGAAGCCGGCGGCGCCGTCGCGCGCCGTCGCTTCGCCCAGCAGATCGACCTCGGCGATCGCCGGCGACGCCTCCGAGCCGGCGGTCGCGAAGCCCAGGCTGGCGATAAAGCCATAGGCGGCGGTGGTCGCCGTCGGCACCTTGAGGAGCGCACCGATGCCGGCCGCGACATGGCCGTCCTCGCCGCCGAACAGCAGGCAGGAGAGCTTGAAGCCGGAGACCGCGACGACGATACCGATCTGGCCGGGCAGCCGCGCCGCGCCCGTCCGGGCCGGCCCGGTCCTCTCGCTTCCGTCCATGACGCACTCCTCGCTCAGCGCCGCCCGAGGCTAGAGAGAAATCCCTGCCTAATCCTTATCTGCGCCGCAGGTATGACTAAAATGCGCCGCTAATGCGCTCAGCTTGGCGCGCTCGACAATGCCGCAGCGGCGCGGCATGACAGGTGGACGGGGGATAAGATGACCCAGGCTGCGCCGGTCGCGCTCACCGACAGGAATCTCCGCGTCTTCGTCGCGCTGCTGACCATCCATACCAGCCTGGTCGTCGCCAGCAACGCCGCCGGCTCGAAGCTCATCGCGCTGCCGCTGGGTCTTGCCGCCTCGGCGACCGTTGTCAGCTACATGCTGAGCTTCGTGCTGCTGGGCTCGATCGGCGAGCTGTTCGGCCGCGCGCTTGCCCGGCTCGTGGTCAATCTCGGGCTTGCCGCTATGGCGCTGTCGGTCGCCTTTTTCGAGCTTGCCATCCATCTGCCCGCCGCCGGCTTCTGGAAGCATCAGGCGGAATTCGCCGTCGTGCTGGGCTCCTCGCCGCGGCTGCTGGCCGGCGGCTGGGCCGCCTATCTGCTGGGCCAGCATCTCGACGTCTGGGGCTTCTTCCGCCTGAAGCGCACCCGCCTCGGGGGCGAGCGCCTGTGGCTGCGGAGCTGGGGGAGCACCCTGCTCGGCCAACTCATCGATACCGTGGTCTTCATCATCATCGCCTTTGCCGGAACGGCGCCGCTGCTGCGCGCGATTGCCGGCCAGTACCTGGTCAAGCTCGTCATCGCCAGCCTGACCACGCCGCTGATCTACGCCGCGGTCGGCTGGGGCCGGGCGGCGATGGCGGCGGAGAGACACTCATAGCCATGCTGTTCCTGCCGGTGTCCGACGACAGCCCGCGCCGGCGCGTGCCGGCAGTGACCTATGGGCTGGTCGCGCTCTGCGTCCTCGTCTTTCTCTGGCAGCTCGACCAGGGCGCGCGCGCCCAGCAGGCCATCGCGCTCGCCTACGGCATGGTGCCGGCGGTGCTGTTCGGCGAGGCCGAGCTGCCACGCCACCTGCAGCTGGTGCCAGCCTGGGCAACGCTGGTCACCAGCATGTTTCTGCATGGCGGCTGGCTGCATCTCATCGGCAACATGGTCTATCTCTGGCTGTTCGGCCGCGGCGTCGAAGGCGCGCTCGGCGCCGCGCGCTATCTCGTCTTCTACCTGCTGTGCGGCATCGCTGCGGGGCTCACCCAGGCGATCATCGATCCCGCCTCGGAGCTGCCCATGCTCGGCGCCAGCGGCGCCATCGCCGGCACGCTGGGGGGATATCTCGTGCTCTATCCCCGCGGCAACGTCGTGCTGTTCATCTGGATCATTATCCTGGTGCGCTTCGTCACCGTGCCGGCGGTGCTGCTGCTCGGCCTCTGGTTCCTGATGCAGCTGGTGAGCGGGCTCGTCGCCGCGCCGGGCGAGGGCGGCGTCGCCTTCTGGGCACATGTCGGCGGCTTTGTCCTGGGCGCGCTGCTGGTGCCGGTCTTCCGCCGCCCGGACGTGGCGATGCTGCAGCCGCGGCGCAGCCGCCCCTTCGCCGCCGCCCCGCCGCGCCGTCGCGGCCCTTGGGGCTGACCGGCGGAGCGCGGCCCCTCCTCATACCCAAGCACACCGTTATCGGGTTTATCGGATGATTTATTCGTGTAAATGACCCCAAAGTGGCATAGGATGACGGTGTCGTTCCGTCGTCACGGTCGGGCTATCGGCGGCTGAGAGACGGGATTTCCCCGTGCGCAACGGGGCCGCGCTCAACCGCCGTCGTCCGCCGGGCCGCGAGGTGGCGATGAGTGAATATTTCCACCTGAGCGTCGATCTGTCGCGGCGGCCGGCGATGCGCGTGCCGCCGCGGGGCGCGAGCATCGCACCATGACAATTCTCGCGGCGAACTATTACGCGATCGGGGCCAAGGTCTGGTACCGGCGCTACGGCCCCTCGGGCGCGCCGCTACGCGGGGTCGTCGCCGGCATCACCTCCGGCCCGCCCCCGGTGACCTATTACGTACGGCTGGACAGCAAGGAATGCGTTTGGGCCGCATTCGCCGAGCTCCTGCCGCGATAACGCCCGAAGGGAGGGCCCGATGACTACCGTCAGGGAAATGTCGGTCGCCGCCGAGTGGCACCACAGGGTGATCGAACTGCGCCAAGTGGCGGAGCACACCCACGATCCGCGTTTGCGCTACAAGCTCTTCAGCC
>DAHUYF010000169.1 GCA_027315365.1 Rhodospirillales bacterium
TCGACCGCGGGCTGCGGATCCGGCCGCTGACGCTGCCCGATCGCTTCATCGACCACGACACCCCGGTGCGGCAATACGACGAGGCCGGCCTCAACGCCCGACAGATCGCCGACGCCGCCCTCGGCGCCCTCGGGCGCGAGCGGCAGCGCACGGCGAATGCTTAGCGTCCGTCGCGCGCCACTTCTTGCACAAGCCCCTTCCCCCAAGGGGTGAGGCGCGCGAGCCGTCGCAAGATGCGTGGGACGGCCGACGATCACGCGAACAGGGTCGCATGAGCGATAAACGGCGTCTCGATGCGCTGCTGGTGGAGCGTGGCCTGGCCGAGAGCCGCGCGCGGGCGCAGGCGCTGGTGCTGGCGGGGCTGGTGTGGAGCGAGGGCAAGCGCCTCGACAAGCCCGGCACCAGCCTGGCTGCCGACCGGCCGCTGGAGCTGCGCGGGCGCGAGCATCCCTGGGTGTCGCGCGGCGGCGTCAAGCTCGCCCATGCGCTCGAGCATTTCGCCATCGACGCCACCGGTGCCGTGGCGCTCGACATCGGCGCCTCCACCGGCGGCTTCACCGACGTGCTGCTGGCGCGCGGCGCGCGGCGCGTCTACGCCGTCGATGTCGGGCACGGCCAGCTCGCCTGGAAGCTGCGCCAGGACCCGCGCGTTGTCGTGCTCGAGCGCCGCAACGCCCGGCACCTGACCCGCGCCGACATTCCGGAGCCGCCCGACCTCGTGACCTGCGACGCCAGCTTCATCAGCCTCACCGTGGTGCTGCCGGCGGCACTGGGCCTCGCTGCGCCCAAGGCGCGGCTGGTGGCGCTGATCAAGCCGCAATTCGAGGTCGGCAAGGGCCGCGTCGGCAAGGGCGGCGTGGTGCGCGATCCCGCGCTCCACCGCGAGGTCTGCGAGCGCATCGCCGCCTGGCTCGAGACCGAGGCCGGCTGGCGCGTGATCGGCGTTATCGAGAGCCCGATCCGCGGCCCCGAGGGCAATATCGAGTTCCTGGTCCATGCCCGGCGCGAGACGCCATGAGCGGGGCGGGCGCCGCGGGGCAGGACGTGGTGCTGACCATCGACGCCATCGGCGTGCGCGGCGACGGCGTCGCGCGCCAGGACGGGCGGCCGGTCTATATCCCCTTCACCGCGCCCGGCGACCGGGTGCGCGTGCGCCTCGGCGGCAGGCACGGCGAGGGCAGCGCCGCGACGTTGCTCGAGCTGCTGGCGCCTGGCGCGCGCGCGGCGCCGGTCTGCCGCCATTTCGGCGCCTGCGGCGGCTGTGCGCTGCAGCACCTGGCCGCGCCCGCCTATGTCGCGGCCAAGGAGACGCAGATCGCCGAAGCGCTGCGCCAGCACGGGCTCGGCGCGGCGGCGATCGCGCCGCTGCTGCGCCTGGCCCCGGGCGCCCGCCGGCGCGCGCGCCTCGCCATCGAGCATCCGCGTGCCGGGCCGCCGCTCGTCGGATTCCACGCCCGCGCCAGCCATCGGGTCGTCGATATGCGGGAATGCGCCGTGCTGGATCCGAGGCTGCTGGCGCTGGTCGAGGCGCTGCGGCAGGCGGCGTCGCGCTTCTGGCCGCGCGGCAGCGCCGGTGCGGCCAGTGCGACGCTCGGCGATAGCGGGATCGACCTGCTGCTGGACCTGGCGGCGCCGCCGGCGCTCGCGGCGCTGGAAGCGCTGGCGGGCTTCGCCGAGGCGCAGGATCTGGCGCGGCTCGCCTGGCGCGCGCCGGGCCTCGCGGAGCCGGTGCCGACCGCGATCCGCCGCACGCCGCGCGTGGTCTTCTCCGGCGTGCCGGTCGATCTGCCGTCCGACGCCTTCCTCCAGGCGAGCGCCGCGGCGGAGACGGTGCTGATCGCCGAAGTGCTCGCCGGCATCGGCGCGGCGCGGCAGGTCGCCGATCTCTATGCCGGGCTCGGCACCTTCAGCCTCGCGCTGGCGGCGCGCGCCGCGGTGCAGGCGGTGGAGGGCTCGCGCGCCGCCGCCGCGGCGCTGGGGTCGGCGGCGGCTCGCGCCGGGCTCGCGCGGCTCAGCGTCGAATGCCGCGACCTCGAGGCGCGGCCGCTGGACCCGGCGGAGCTCGGGCGCTACGAGGCGGTGGTGTTCGATCCGCCGCGCGCCGGCGCGCGGGCGCAGAGCGCGGCGCTCGCCCGCTCGCGCGTGCCGCATGTCGTCGCGGTCTCCTGCAATCCCGCGAGCTTTGCCCGCGACGCGCGGCTGCTGGTCGATGGCGGCTACCGGATGGTCCGGGTGCAGCCGATCGACCAGTTCGTCTGGTCGCCGCATGTCGAACTCGTGGCGCGGTTCGAGCGCTGACCGGCCGGGATCAGGAGGCCAAGCGAATGCGGGCAAGCGGCCGGATCGTCGTTCTCTTGCTGCTGCTTGCCGGCCTGCCTTCTCTGGCAGGCGCCGCCAGGGCCGCGGAGCCGCTCGACCGCGACTTCCGCGAATGCTCGGTCTGCCCGCCGATGGTGGCGATCCCGGCGGGGAAATTCCTCATGGGCAGCCCGGCGAGCGAGCACGGCCGCTTCGATGCCGAAGGGCCGCAGCATTGGGTCTCGGTACGGGCTTTCGCGCTCGCCAAGCAGGTGGTGACGAACGCCGAATTCCTCACCTTCCTGCGCGAGACCGGCTACCAGCCGGCGCCCTGCGATCGCATCCTCGGCCTGACCTGGCGGTCGGCCGGCCGCGACCGCGCCTATCCGCCGGGGGAAACCGATCCGCCGCTCGATCCCGCGGTCTGCCTCAACTGGAACGATGCCCAGGCCTATCTCGTCTGGCTGAACCGCAAGCTGCCGGCGGCGAAGGACGGGAAGGGGCCCTACCGGCTGCCGAGCGAGGCGGAATGGGAATATGCGGCGCGGGCGGGGACGACGACGGCGCGCTGGTGGGGCGATGCCATCGGCGTCGGCCGCGCGAATTGCAACGGCTGCGGCAGCCGATGGGACAACCGGCTGCTCGCCCCGGTCGGCAGCTTCGGGCCCAACCCCTTCGGCCTCGACGACATGCTGGGGAATGTCTGGGAGTGGGTGGCGGATTGCTGGCACGAAAGCTATGTCGGCGCGCCCGAGGACGGCCGCGCCTGGACCGAGGGCGATTGTCGCAAGCGCGTCATGCGCGGCGGCGCCTGGAGCAACGTGCCGGAATTCATCCGCTCGGCCGCCCGCAGCAGCGGCGCCGCCAACGGGCGGGATTTCGATACCTCGAGCTATGCCGGCTTTCGCATCGCCCGGAGCCTGCCCTGAGGCGCGGCTACTGCGACACCGTCCTCGGGTCGAAATCGACGACGATGTCCTTGGCGATCTCATAGGCCTCGGCCGGCACGGCGATGGGCGAGGACATCAGCACCGCGTTGCGCGCGCTCAGTGCGAAGTCGCGATAGGCGCTGTCCGAGCGATAGCGCGGGTCGTCGACGATCTCGGCGCGGACGACCTTGCCGTCGGGGTTCAGCACGATGTGGATGGCCACCGTCCAGTCGGCATGCTTGGCGGCCTCGCGATGGAGGTTCCAGCGGCGGATGACCTGGGCGCGGATCATGTCCTTGACGCCATAGGCGGGATCGCGCGCGCGGGCGGCGGCGGCGCTGGTCGCCGACAGGTTCGAGGCGCCCGCGCCGTCCTGATGCCGCGGCTCGGCCGGCACCGGCGGCGCCGGCTGCCGCAGCCGCGCCAGCGCCTTGAGCCGGGCGCTGAGCTCGTCCTCCGGCGAGGACTGCGGCAGTATGGCGGCGGAGCGCGACGCGGGCCTGGGCGCTTTCGCCGGCCGGGGAAGCGTCGGCTTTTGCGCCGGCTCGATCGCGGTCGAGAGAGCGGGGCGGGACGGCTCTTTGGCAGGGTGCTCCGCTGCCGCGGGCGGCGTCTGCGGCGCGGGCACGGCCTGGGTCGCCGCGTCGGGCGCCGCCTCGCGCGCCTTCTCCTGCGGCAGCGGCGCCACCGCCGCCGTCGATGGCGCGGCCGTGCTCTCGGCGAGCTCGACCAGATTGACCGGCACCACCTGCTCCTCCGGCGGCGGCGCCTGGACCAGCCAAGGGAGGCCGAAGACGGCGACGAGGATCGCCACGAGGTGCAGCGCCAGCGAACCGACGAGGCCGTCCCTCATCCCGACCACGCGCGGCTCCGCTGCGGGGTGCAATCCACCATCGCTTTCGGAGATCAGCAGCATGGCCATCGATCTCGTCGCAGGGCGGCACGGCCCGCCCGCACCATAGGGGATCGGCGCAGGCTTGCTAAGCGCGGATCTCGTCCGGCCGAGGGCGGCTGTGGTCAGAAGCGATAGACGCGCTCCAGCTCGTGGTGAAGGCTCTCATAGCACTCGCAGGCCTCGGCCCTGAGCGCGGCCGGGTCGAGAATGGTCAGCGAGGCACGCTGATACCTGACCAGGCCGCGGCGCTGCAGCGCGCCGACGGTGAGGCTGAGCGCGGGCCGGTTCACGCCCATCATCAGCGCCAGGAACTCATGGGTGAAGGTGAAGGTCTCCGCGCGCGCATTGTCATGGGCGGTGAGCAGCCAGCGGCAGCAGCGTTGCTTCAGGGTGTGCAGGCGGTTGCAGGCCGCCGTCTGCGCCAGCTGATTGACGGCGTAGTACATGTAGCGCAGCACCAGCTCCTTCAGCGTCGGGCTCTCCTCCATCGCCGATCGCAGCGCCGCCGTGCGCAGGCGCTGCGCCGAACCTTCGAGCTGAACGATGACCTCGAAGGCCGAGTGCTCCATGCCGAGCAGCGCCGCCACCCAGACCATGCCCTCGGTGCCGACGACGCCGACTTCGGCCGTCCGTCCGTCGCCCATGATCTTGACCAGCGAGAGAAAGCCGCGCTCGGGAAAATAGAGATGATCGAGCGGACCGCCGGGACGGGCGATGACGTCGCCGCGCTTCAGCAAGACCGGCTGCAGCTGCTCGGCGAGCCGGCGGGAAACCTGCCGCGGCAGGGCCGCAAGGAAACGGTTGCCGGCCGTGCCCGGTCGGCCAAGGTTCGTCGTCATGCCATCAACCCCCGAATGCCGCGCTTGTCGCGGAAATGCAAAGTCCCTCGATACCGGCCAACCCTCGGTTTCTCTGTTCGCGAGCGAACAGAAGCGGCGGCCGCGGACACCGCATGATGGCGATGCGGCTCGGTCGAAAACACGCTAGCATAAGTAGTGCCATGCGCGTGTGCTCTCGGGGTCTCGAAGGGGGAGACCGCGATGAACGAGATGCGTGCGACGGTCATCCGGTGGAACATCGAGCGATACGAGCGGCAGCTCGCGATCGAAAGCGACCCGTCGCGACGCCGCACGCTGCTGGGCCTCCTGGCCGAGGCGCGCAACGAGG
>DAHUYF010000170.1 GCA_027315365.1 Rhodospirillales bacterium
GTCGCGCCCGAAAGCATCTTTCGCGAATACGCCTATTTCTCCTCCTTTTCGCAGGCCTGGCTCGATCACGCGCGGCACTATGCCGAAATGGCCGTGGAGCGCTTCCAGCTGACGCGCGGCAGCCGGGTCGTCGAGCTCGCCAGCAATGACGGCTATCTACTGCAATTCTTTCTCGCCAAGGGTTTCGACGTACTCGGCATCGATCCCGCGGAGAACGTCGCCGAGGCGGCAGAGGCAAAAGGCGTGCGGACGCTGACCCGCTTCTTCAACCGCGACGCGGCCCGCGCGTTGGCCGACGACGGAACGCTCGCGGATCTCGTCATCGGCAACAACGTCCTGGCTCAGGTTCCCGACATCAACGACTTTCTCGCCGGCGTGCCGACGCTGCTGAAGCCCCGCGGCGTCGCCACCTTCGAGTTTCCGCATCTGCTTCGTCTGATCGACGAGAACCAGTTCGACACCATCTATCACGAGCATTTTTCGTATTTCTCGCTGATGACCGCGGAGCGCATTTTCGCGGCCCAGGGCTTGCGCGTCTTCGACGTCGAGGAATTGTGGACGCATGGCGGGTCGCTGCGGCTCTATGTCTGCCACGCCGACAACGCCGCCCAGCCGACGCTGCCGTCGGTCGCCGCCCTGGTCGCGCGCGAGCATCGGGCGGGCCTGCGCGAACTTCGCACCTATGCCGCATTCGAGGAGCGAGTGCGCGAGACCAAGCGCGGGCTCCTCGCATTCCTGATCGATGCCAAGCGCGCCGGCAAGAGCGTGGTGGGCTACGGCGCGCCGGGCAAGGGCAACACACTGCTGAACTATTGCGGCATCCGCCGCGACTTCCTCGACTACACGGTCGACCGAAATCCCTACAAGCACGGCAGGTTCCTGCCGGGCACCCACATCCCGGTGCTGCCGCCGGAGCGGATCGACGAGACCCGGCCCGATTACCTGCTGATCCTGCCGTGGAACCTCAAAGACGAGATCATGGCGCAGATGGCGCACATCCGCAGTTGGGGCGGCCGCTTCGTAGTGCCGGTGCCGCTGGTGACGGTGCATTCGTGAACGCGGCGTTGACGCGAGGGAAGAGGTAGGCGATGCGAGTGGTGCTGTTCTGCGGCGGCCTCGGCATGCGGCTGCGCGACTATTCCGACACGATCCCGAAGCCGATGGTGCAGATCGGCTACCGCCCGCTGATCTGGTGGGTGATGAAATACTACGCGCATTTCGGCCATCGCGATTTCGTCCTCTGCCTCGGCTACAAGGGCGACGTCATCAAGGAGTATTTCCTCAACTATAACGAATGCCGCTCCAACGACTTCGTGTTGTCGCAGGGCGGCCGGCGGGTCGATCTGCTGCAGAAGGATATCGAGGATTGGCGCATCACCTTTGTCGATACCGGCGTCAACGCCAATATCGGCGAGCGGCTGATGGCGGTACGTCCCTTCGTGAGCGACCAGGAGGTGTTCCTCGCCAATTACAGCGACGGCCTCACCGACTTCCCGCTCCCGACCATGGTCGACGGCTTTGCCCGCGGCGGAGCCATCGCCACCTTCCTCAGCGTCCGGCCGAACTACAGCTTCCATTTCGTCTCGCGCCGCGAGGACGGTACCGTCACCTCGATAGACGACGTCATGAGCGCCAACGCCTGGATCAACGGCGGCTTCTTCGCGTTGCGCCGCGAGATATTCGACTACATGCGACCGGGCGACGAGCTGGTGGTCGAGCCATTCCAGCGCCTGATCGGCGAAGGCCGGCTCGCCACCCACGCCTATACCGGATTCTGGCGCTGCGTCGATACGTTCAAGGACCTGCAGGCGCTCGAGACGCTCTATGCCAAAGGCCGTCCGCCCTGGGAGCTGTGGCGGCGCGACCTGCCCGCCGCCGCACGCGCTCCGGCCGCGGCGATGGCGGCGGAGCGCGACCCCGCCGCCTGGCAGGTCCGCGCCGGTAGCTAGACATGCTCGGCTTCGCCGGCCTGCCCCAGCCCGTGCGCCTGCTCTGTCTCGGCGCCCACCCCGACGACATCGAGATCGGCTGCGGCGGCAGCATCTTGCGCCTCGCGGCCGAACAGCCGCGGATGAGCGTGCGCTGGGTCGTGTTCAGCGGCAGCGAGCGCCGACAGGCGGAGGCGACCGCCGCCGCCCGGCATTTCCTCGCCGGGCTTCCCGGGGCCGAGATCAACGTCCTCGGCTTTCGCGACGGCTTCTTTCCCGCCCAGCACGCCGAGATCAAGGACGCGTTCGAGCAGATCAAGCGCGACTATCGCCCGTCGCTGGTACTGACGCACTACCGCGAGGATATGCATCAGGACCATCGGCTCGTCGCCGAGCTGACCTACAATACCTTTCGCGACCACCTCGTCTGGGAATACGAGGTGCCGAAATACGACGGCGACCTCGGCAATCCGAACCTGTTTTTTCCCTTGAGCCGCGAGCAATGCCGACGCAAGGTGGCGCTGCTGCTCGAGCACTTCCCGAGCCAGCGCGAGCGCGCCGCATGGTTCACCGAGGAAACCTTCCTCGGCCTGATGCGATTGCGCGGCATCGGGTGCAACGCGCCCAGCGGGCTTGCCGAAGCCTTCTACTGCCGCAAGGCGGTCGTGTGACCCCGGGCGCGAGGCGCCCGACCAGCCACCGATCGACTCCCTCGGCATGCGCCCCACCCGTCGCCGCCGCCCACCTATCCACCGGCCGATTTGGGATCAGCGCAGCGGCTGCGCCTGTTTTGCGGGTCGGCGCGGCGCGGCGCGGCGGCGGCTCGGGGCCGGCGGCTCCGGCGCGGCGATGGCGGCAATGCTGCTGTCGAGCGCGTCCTGCAGGTCGTGCATCGCCGCCGGCGCCGGCAGGCCGGGCAGCACCGGCTTCTCGCCGCGGCGCTTGGCCTGGGCGAAATGGAACAGCGCTTCCTGGTAGCGGTCGCGGAAATCGCGGCGAGGATCGAACGGGCCGGCGAGCCGGGCGATGATGCGCTCCGCCTGCTCGATCATCGCCTCGTCGGGCGCGGCATCGTCGATCTCGGCGAAATAGGATTCCGCGCCGCGCACCTCGTGCGCCGCCCGCAGGGTGGTGAGCAGCATGCCGCGGCCGCGCGGCTCGATCAACGCGGCGCGCTCGCGACCGCCGAGAACCAGCCGGCTCACCCCGGCAAGGCCGCGCCGCCGCATCGCCTCGCGCAGAACGGCGAACGGCGCGTCGGCGCCGCGTCCGTCCGGCAGCAGGAAATAGGGCGTATCCGCGTAGGCGGGATCGACCGTCCGGCGCTCGACGAAACGCTCGAGGACGAGGCAGCGCGAGGAGGCGATCTCGAGCCCGACAAGTTCCCGCTCCTCGATCAGAACGATCTGTCCCGGCTCCAGCTCATAGCCACGAACCATCGCCTCCCGCGCCACCTCCTTGCCGGTTTGCGGGTCGTGCGGGCGCATCTGCAGGCGGTTGAGCGTAGCGCGGTTGAGCGCCTGGAGACCGAGCCGATCCGTCCGCACGATCGCGGCGTGCAGCCGCACCGGACAGCTGATCCGAACCAGTATGAGAGTACCTTTCCAGCTCGCGCGTGGCGCCATGCACCGCCTATTTTCGGCAAGGGACCCAAGGTCCGTGCAACCCCGGCGTCAACGCTGCGCGGGGGCAAAGGTTGCATGCCGCTTTTCCGCAACGCCCGCTCGCCACGACGCCCCGCCGTTAACCCCGTCGCAAGCGCTGCGCGGGTACAAGCATCGCCCATGTCCGCCGCACCATCCCCCGCCAGCCCCGACTGCCGCGCGAGCGCGGCCGCGCCGTCACGACGCTTCGCCATGCCGGTACCGAGCCGCGAGGAGGTCCGGGCCGGCATCTTCTACATGGCGGCCAGCGTCTTCGTCTTCTCCGTGGTCAACGCCCTGATCAAATGGGAGGCGGCACGCTATCCCGTCGACGAGGTGGCGTTCCTGCGCTGCGCCTTCTCGCTGGTGCCGTGCCTTGCGGTTCTCGCCGGCGGCGGCGGGCGCATGCGGCGGCAACTGCGGACCCAGCGTCTGGGCAGCCATGTCGGCATCGGCGTCCTGCAATTCGTCTCGATGATCAGCATCTACACCGCTTTCGGCATGATGCCGCTGGCCGATGTGGTGGCGATCACCTTCTCGACCCCGATGTTCCTCACCCTGTTGTCCATCCCGCTGCTCGGCGAGCGGGTCGGGCCGCATCGCTGGGCGGCGGTCCTGCTGGGTTTTGCCGGCGTGCTGGTGATGGTCTGCGGGGGCGGCGGCCTTGGCGGCGGCGTCGCCTCGACCGGAGCGCTGTTGGCCCTGGGCAACGCGGCGATCGGCGCCAACGTCACCATCATCGTGCGGCGCATGACGCTCACCGAATCGAACGCCGCGCTCGTCACCTATCAGACCGCGATCACCGCCGCGCTCTGCGCCGCGCTGTTGCCCTTCGCCTGGGTAACGCCGCGCTGGCAGGATGCACTGCTCATGGCCGGGATCGGCTTCCTCGCAGTCCTCGGCCAATTCTGGTGGACACAGGCCTTCCGCTTCGCCCCGGCCGCGGTGGCGGCGCCGTTCAGCTATCTCGCCATGGTCTGGTCGCTGGGCCTGGGCTACCTCGTCTGGGGCGACGTGCCGACGTCGATGCTGGTCGCCGGAGCCGGGGTGGTGGTGGCGAGCGGTCTCTATATCTTCTACCGTGAGACCGTGCCGGGACGGCGGGCGCCGCGGATTGCCAGCTCCGGCTGAGCCAGGTTTCCCGCCTGCGAGCCCGCACACGACCGGGCCGCGGGGCACGACATGACCTGTTCGGTGCCGCCGGAAGGCTAAGCCACCACCGGCGTTGCCCGCATGCGGGTCAAGGCATCGATCGCCTCCAGCATCGGCGTCGCCACTCCGACGTCGCGGCCGAGCTCGATCACGGCGCCCACCACCGCATCGATCTCCACCGCCCGACCGGCCTCGAAATCCTGCAGCATCGAGGTCTTGAAGTCGCCGATGCGGCGCGCCTCCTCGATGCGCCCCTCGACATCCCGGTCGAAGCGCGCGCCAAGCCGTTCGGCCACCGCCTGGCATTCCAGCATCATCGCGCGCAGCACCGCCCGCACGCCGGCGTCGCCGGCCATCCGCTCCATCTTGGCCCCGGTGAGCACGCTCAACGGGTTGAACGCGACATTGCCCCAGAGCTTCATCCAGATCGCGTCGCGAATCCGCTCCGTGGTCTCGATGCGGAGACCGGCGGCGGCGAGCAGCTCGCCAAGCTGCAGGAGCCGCCGCGACATCGAGCCGTCCGGCTCGCCGAGGATCAGCAGATCGCCGCCGAAGCGGCGCACACGGCCGGGCTCCGGCACGGAGGCGGCGAGATAGACGACGCAGCCGAGGACGCGGGCGGGATCGAGACGATCGGCAAGACTGCCGTCGGGATCGACCGCGGCCATGCGCTTACCCTCGATCGGCGCGCCGGCGCGGTAGGGGAACCACCAGGGAATGCCATTCTGCGCCGGCAGCAGCACGGTCTCGGCGCCGATCAGCGAGGCGATGGCCGGCGCGGCGGCGGTCATGGCATGCGCCTTGACCGCGATGACCACCAGCTGCTGCGGCCCGAGATCTTCGGCGCGGTCGGTGGCACGGAGCGTCACGGTCTCCGGCTTCCCGCGATCATCGAGCACGAGCCCGCGCTCGCGGATGGCGCGCAGATGCGGACCGCGCGCCACCACCGAGACATCATGTCCGGCGGCGGCGAGCCGCGCCGCGATATAGCCGCCGACCGCGCCCGCGCCGAAGACGGTGATCCTGTGAGCCGGAGCGGGCCGCCGGTCGCGCTCATCCCCCGCCGGCGCGATCGACGTCCTGCCGATCGCCCTCGCATTGCCTTGAGCCATGATTCTGCCCGCTTCGTCCACGGCGGAAGAACGAGGCTATAAGGCAGCCCCGGCAGGGTCAACCGCACGCTCGGCAGGGTCTTCGCGCGCGGTTGCAACCCGTCGAGCGGCTTTGCCGCGCCCGCGCCGGCCGAGAGTGGGCGGCGATCCGGCAGCGCGAATTCGCCTTGCGCGCCGCCGGACGGTCCTTGATAAAGGGCGCCCATGCAGCTCGTCGCCCCGCGCGGGCGTGCCGCCCCCCTGCCATCGCCCGGCTGGGGGCCGCCGCTCTCGACCGCGCACCGCCATCCGTCTCCGGTCCATCGCCTGCGCCGCGGCTGCCCCCCCGGTCTTGAGCCGTCGACCGACGCGAGAGGACCATGCTGCGACTGATCACCAGCCTGGTCGAATTCAGCCGGCGCAATGCCGCCCTGGTGACGGTGGTGCTGTTGCTGCTCGCCATCGGCGGCGGCTACTACGCCGCCGGGCATTTCAGCATCGACACCGACATCAACAAGCTGATCAATCCCGACCTGCCCTGGCGCCAGCGGGAGAAGGCGCTCGACACCGCCTTTCCGCAGAACGTCGACCTGCTGCTGGTGGTCGTCGACGCCAAGACGCCGGACCAGGCGGAGGACGGCACCGCAGCGCTGGCGGAAAAACTCTCGGCCGAGCGGGACCTCTTCAGGACCGTACGCCGGCCCGATGGCGGCGATTTCTTCCACAAGAACGGCCTGCTGTTCCTCTCCAAGCAGGAAGTGCAGAACTTCGCCGACCAGCTGATCTCGGCGCAGCCGCTGATCGGCACGCTCGCTGCCGATCCGAACCTGCGCGGAGTGTTCGATGCGCTCGACCTGCTCGCTCAGGGGGTCCTGCACGGCGATATCGAGCCCAGGGAGATCGATCCCGCGCTCTCGACCGTGGCGCAGGCCAGCGCGGCGGCACTCGCCGGCAAGCACCAGCCGATGTCCTGGCAGGCGCTCATGACCGGACGCAAGCCGGAACCGCTCGAGCTGCGCCGCTTCATCCTGACCCAGCCCAAGCTCGACTATAACGACGTCGAGCCGGGCGCTCCCGCCACTGCGGCGATCCACGAGGCGGCGCGCCAGCTCGGCCTCACGCCGGAGAACGGCGCACGCGTCCGCATCACCGGACCGATCGCGCTCTCGGACGCGGAGTTCTCGACCCTCACCAAGGGCGCCGGCTTTTCGGCGGCGCTGTCTGTGGGACTGCTGTGCCTGTGGCTGATGCTGGCCTTGCGCTCGCTGCGCCTCTTCATCGCCATCGTCGCCACTCTCGTGGTCGGCCTCGTCGCCTGCGGCGTCTTCGCCATCGGCGTGGTCGGGCCGCTCAATCCCATCTCCATCGCTTTCGCCGTGCTGTTCGTCGGCATCGCCGTCGACTTTGGCATTCAGTTCAGCGTGCGCTACCGCGACGAACGCTACCGCGCCGACAACTTCACCGCGGCGCTGCGCGGCACCGCCGCCAGCATCGGCGGCCCGTTGGCGGTCGCCGCCCTGGCCGCCGCCGTCGGCTTCTTCTCCTTCGTGCCCACCGACTACACCGGGGTCGCCGAGCTCGGCCTCATCGCCGGCGTGGGCATGCTGTTGGCGCTGCTGCTCAACCTGAGCCTGCTGCCGGCGCTGCTCACCATCCTGCGACCGAAGGGGGAGCGCCGGCCGGTCGGCTTCGCACGCGCGGCGGCGCTTGACCGCTTCCTGGTCGTCAATCGCCGCGCGGTGCTCGCCGGCGGCGCAGTGATAGCACTGGCATGCCTGGCGGCGCTGCCCAATCTGCGCTTCGACTTCAACCCGCTGCATCTGCAGAACCCGCATGAGGAGGCGGTGTCGACGCTCTACGACCTGATGTCCGACCCGAGCACCACGCCCTATACCATCGACATCCTGACACCGTCGGCGGCTAGGGCCGCGGCCATCGCCGACCGCCTCGAGACGCTGCCCGAAGTGGCGCAGGCGCTGACCGCCGCAAGCTATGTGCCGGGCGATCAGCGGGAGAAGCTGGCGATCATCGCAGATGCGGCACAGCTGCTCGGCCCGACCTTGACCCCCGCGCAGGTGAAGCCCGCACCGAGCGACCAGCAGGTACTGGCGGCAATCGCCGCCTGCGCCGGCGACCTGAAGCAGGTGGCGGCGCGCGGCAGCGGGCCGGCGGCGGCGCTCGCGCAGGCCCTCGATGCCGTGCTGGCGCGGGGCGCGCCGGCGCTGCCTGCGCTCGCCGCCGATGTGGCGCCCGCCATCGAGAACCGGCTCGACGATCTCCGGCTGTCCCTCCAGGCGGAACCGGTTACGCTCGAAAGCCTGCCAGCCTCGCTCAAG
Organism: Rhodospirillales bacterium; assembly: GCA_027315365.1. GTDB lineage: Bacteria > Pseudomonadota > Alphaproteobacteria > ATCC43930 > CGMCC-115725 > DAHUYF01. The sequence continues at coordinate 8,151 of DAHUYF010000170.1, forward strand.
AGCGAATGGATCGCCGCCGACGGACAGGCGCGCATCGAGGTCTTCCCCAAGGGCGACGCGCGCGACAACGAGGTGCTGCATCGCTTCGCCGCCGCCGTCGAGAAGATCGCCCCCGATGCCACCGGCACCCCGATCACGATCCAGGAATCGGCGCGCACGGTGACCCACGCCTTCCTCGTCGCCGGCATCATCGCGATCGGCGCGATCTCCGTGTTGCTCGCGCTGGTGCTGCGCCGGCCGCGGGATGTGCTGCTGGTGCTGGCACCGCTGCTGCTGGCCGGACTCCTGACGCTGGCGACGAGCGTGCTGGCCGGGCTGCCGCTCAATTTCGCCAACATCATCGCGCTGCCGCTGCTGCTCGGCATCGGCGTCGCCTTCGACATCTATTTCGTCATGCGCTGGCGCGCCGGCTACAGCGACTTGCTGCAGTCGAGCACGGCGCGGGCGATCCTGTTCAGTGCGCTCACCACCGGCACCGCCTTCGGCAGCCTGGCGCTGTCGAACCATCCCGGCACGTCGGAGATGGGCAAGCTGCTGATGCTGGCACTGTTCTATACGCTGCTCTGCACCTTCTTCTTCCTGCCGGCGCTGCTCGGCCCGGTCAAGCACGCCCGGCGGCCCGCCGCGACACTCAGGGCGGCGGCAGGTCGGCGTAGCTGACGAGTTCGATGCCGCGCTCCTCGATCAGCGCGCGCAGCCTCGGGCTGAGCAGCGCCCCCAGTTCCTCGACCGGGCGATAGCGCGGCATCGTGCGCCGCAGCGCCGGCGTCTGCGCCACCGCCGGATGGCAATAGAGCTCGGTCGTCCCCGCCGGCAGCGCCGCGACCAGCCGGAGCATCCGCTCTTCGGTCATACCGCCGCTCCAGGCGACACCAAAGAGCTGATCGTTGAGCGCAAGCCCGGCGCGCCGCAGCCGGCGGCGCAGCAGCGCGATCCACGGGGCGTGCAGCGGCCGCCGCACGCGCCCGCCCTCGGCCGCAGCCGCACGCCGGAGCGGAGCAAAGGGCTCGTTCGGCACCCGCATCGCCTTGAGGCCGAAGTCGCAGCCGATCCGCACGATCAGCCCGGCCACCGCTGGATGGACATGCATGTGGCGATGGGTATTGACGTGGTCGAGGACAAGGCCGGTGGCGCGGAAGGCGGCGAACTGCGCGCCGATCTCGGCGGCAAGCTGCCGGCGCGCGCGGGGGCTGAAGAAGAAGCGGCAGCCGGCGCGCACCATGTTCTCGTCGAACCGGCCGCCGCGGTCGACAAGATCGGGTACCTCGTCCGGCGGCAGCACCGGCGCGCCCTCCACCAGATTGAGGTGAAGGCCGACGCGCAGCCGCGGCAGCCGCCGCGCCCGCTCGACCGCATCGGCGGCGGCCGGCGCGCCGACCATCAGGCTGGTGCAGGTCAGGACGCCGTCGCGGCTCGCCCGCTCGACCGCGGCATTGACGGCGTCATCGAGGCCGAAATCGTCGGCGCAGACGATCAGTCGCTGCCTCAGTGCGCCAACTCCCGCTCGCGCAGGAACTGGAAGAACTCGACACCCTCGCGCAGCCGCCGGCCCATCATCTCGGGGCTGCGCACCATCTCGCCGACGATCGACGCGATCTTTCCCGCACGGAAATAGAAGCGCTTGTAGAAGAGCTCGACCGAATCGAATATCTCCTGGTGCGAAAGATGCGGGTAGTGCAACGGTGCGATCTGGATGCCGTGCTCGTCGACGAGATCGGCGTGATCGGCGTCGAACCAGCCGTTCTCCACCGCCTGGCGATGCAGGAAGGTGCCGGGATAGGGCGCGGCGAGCGAGACCTGGATGGTATGCGGATTGATTTCGTTGGCGAAGCGGATCGTCTCCTCGATCGTCGCCTTCGTCTCGCCGGGCAATCCCAGAATAAAGGTTCCGTGGATGGTCACACCGAGTTCGTGGCAATCCTTGGTGAAGCGGCGCGCGACGTCGATCAGCATGCCTTTCTTGATGTTGTGCAGGATCTGCTGGTTGCCGCTTTCATAGCCGACCAGCAGCAGCCGCAGGCCATTGTCGCGCAGCACCTTGAGCGTATCGCGCGGCACGTTGGCCTTGGCGTTGCACGACCAGGTGACGCCCAGCCGGCCCAGCTCGCGCGCGATCGCCTCGGCGCGCGGCAGGTTGTCGGTGAAGGTGTCGTCGTCGAAGAAGAACTCCTTCACCTGCGGGAAATAGTGCTTGGCGAGGCGAATCTCCTCGATGACATGCGCGACGCTGCGCACGCGGTAGCGGTGGCCGCCTACGGTCTGCGGCCACAGGCAGAAGGTGCAGCGCGACTTGCAGCCGCGGCCGGTGTAGAGCGACAGGTAGGGGTGCTTCAGATAGCCGATGAAGTAGTCCTCGATCTTGAGATCGCGCTTGTAGACCTCGGTGACGAAGGGCAGCCGATCCATATCCTCGAGGATGGCGCGTTCGGGGTTGTGGACGAGGCCGCCCGCGGCATTGCGGTAGCTGAGCCCATCAATCTCGCCGAAAGGCCGGCCCTCGGCGACCTCCTTGATCGTGAAATCGAACTCGTTGCGGGCGACGAAGTCGACGGCGGTCGACGCCTTCAGGCTCTCCTCCGGCTGCACCGCGACGCGCGCGCCGACGAAGCCGATCTTGAGGTTCGGGTTGAGGTCGCGCAGCGCTTCGGCCACCTTCACGTCGGAGGCGAAGGACGGGGTGGAGGTGTGCAGCACGACGAGATCATACTCGCGCGCCAGCGGCAGCACCTGATTCAGCGAAATCCGCGCCGGCGGCGCGTCGATGAGCCGGCTGCCGGGCACCAGCGCCGCCGGCTGGGCGAGCCATGTTGGATACCAGAAGGAGCGGATCTCGCGGCGCGCCTGATAGCGCGAGCCGGCACCGCCATCGAACCCCTCATAGGAGGGCGGGTGCAGGAACAGGGTCTTCATCATGCCGGCCTATCTCCGTCGAGGATCAATCGGCCCTTGCGGCCGACGCGGAAGGTTCGGTCGCGCCAGGCTACGGTGCGCGCGAAGAAACTAGCGACAAAGACCGCGAACGACAACAGATCGCGGCCCGGCAGCAGCCAGAGCGGCGTCGCGGGCAGCCGGAGCGCGCGATCGACCATCCGCACCATCGCGCCGCGGCAGACCAGCGCCGCGAGCAGCATCGCCGCCGCCGCCGCCGGCTGCCTGCCCAGCGCCGTCGCGGCCAGCGCCAGTACCATCGGTTGCGTCACCACCGAGCCAAGGAAGCCGGCCGGGGCGATAGACCGGATGGTACGCGCCCAGCGCAGTTCGTGCCGGAACAGGGCGCCGAGGCTCGGCTCGGCGATGACGTCGTCGATGATATAGGGCGACAGCACGACCGCGCGGCCGAGGCGACGGACGGCGGCGCCGAGGGCGTGATCGTCAGCGAGGGTGTCCGCAACCGCGGCGAAGCCGCCGATCTCGGCGAGCGTGTCGCGGCGCAGCGCGATGGTCGCGCCGAAGCAGCCGCCCTGGGCGCCCAGCCTCTCCGCCACCAGCACCTGCGGCAGGAAGCCGTGATTGACATGCAGCGCGGCAAGCTTGGACCAGAGGCCGCCCGCCGCCACGCCGCGGTAGAGGCAGGTGACAAGGCCGGTCGCGCGGTCGAGCAGCGGCGCCGTCACCGCGGCGAGGTAGGCCGGCGACACCCGCATGTCGCTGTCGGCGATGACGAGGAGGTCGTGCCGCGCGGCCGGCAGCATGTTCTGCAGATTGGCTACCTTGAGGTTGTCGCCGCGCCGCCCGTTCTCTACCACCAGTTCTATATCAGTCTCGGGAAACTCGGCCATCAGACGCCGAACCACGGCGATGGCAGGGTCGCCGGCATCCTGTACGCCGAACACGATCTGCCACCGCGGGTAGTCCTGCCGGCAAAACGATGCCAGATTGGCGTAGAGTTCGGCGTCCTCGCCGCAGAGCGGCTTGAGCACGCTCACCGGCGGGGACTCGGCCGGACCGGGCTGCGCGCGAGCGGCAAACCGCAGCGTGGCAAGGCCGGCATAGAGCAGGTAGAAGCACCCCCCGGCGCTGCCGGCGAGCAGGAGCCATCCAAGAAATATTAACAAATGTAAGCACATAGTATGACCTTAACGCTCATTCGGGGCAAGGCCGCAGCGGGTGGGGGCGTTGGTTAAAATTGCTGTTGCATTCGGCCGGCCCATTGTCAACCATGCGCCGCTTGGGGGTACCTGCCCGGCGCTCGGGAAATCCAATAACATGTCTCTAGTCCAATTCCTCTCTGTCAGACGATTCATGGCCGGGCTGATCCTGCTGGCCGGCGCTGTCGCGCTGGGCGCCTGCGCGACGCCGCCCAGCGATCCCGCCGCACGTGCCGAGTTCGAGAAGACGAACGATCCCCTCGAGCCGCTCAACCGCGAGATCCTCGACTTCAACCTGTTCGTCGATCGTGTGGCGCTGAAGCCGGTCGCCCAGGGCTACGTCGCGGTGGTTCCCCAGGCGGGGCGCGATGCGGTGCGCCACTTCCTCGACAATCTCGGCGAGCCGATGGTGTTCGCAAACAATATCCTGCAGGGTCAATTCGAGCGCGCCGGCGACACTTTCGCCCGCTTCATGTTGAATAGCATGGCTGGGCTCGGCGGGGTGATGGATCTCGCAAGCCAGAACGGGCTGGAGAAGCAGAGCGGCGATTTCGGCCAGACGCTTTATACCTGGGGCGTGCCGGATGGCCCCTATATCGTGCTGCCGATCCTCGGGCCCTCCGACCCGCGCGATGCGGTCGGCATGGGCGTCGACGATTATGTCGATCCCTGGAACCAGCTGGCCTATATCCACGGCTATTGGTGGACCGACCTGGTGCGCGGCGCCGTCGACGGCATCGACCAGCGCGCGCGCAATCTCGGCACCTTCGATGAATTGCAGCGCAACGCGATCGATTTCTATGCCGAGCTGCGCAGCCTGTGGCGCCAGCACCGTGCCGCGGTCCTCAGGCATGGCGAGCCGGCGCCGATCCCCGATCTCGATTCGCTTTACCAGGATCCGGCACTGCCGCCGCAAGCGCCGCAAACGGCAAAGAAATAGCGGCTCAGCCGCGCAGCTGTGCGGCTCTTTTCTGCAACAGGTCGACCAGCGCGTCGGCGCCGCCGCGGCGCAGGACGGAGGAGAATTCCGAGCGCCGAGTCGCGAGTTCGCTCACCGTGCCGCTGAGATAGACGTCGATGATCTGCCAGCCGGCGGCGGCGGCGTCGCGCATGAGGTAATCGATCGGCACCGCATCGCCGTCGTTCTTGATCAGCCTGGTATGGACGATGACGCCGTTTCCGGTTGCCGCCGGAGTCGGGTCGACCTCGAAGCGCTCACCCGAATAATCGTCGAAGCGGTTGGCGTAGGTGGCGATGCTGAACTCGCTGAAAGCGGCGATAAGCTGCTGCTGCTGCTCGGTGGTGAGGCCGGTCCATTGCGGACCGACCATGAGCCGGGTCATCAGCGGCAGATCGAAGGCACGGCGAACCGCCGGCGCCAGCCGCTCGGTCCGGCCCTTGAAGCCGATCGCCGCCCCGACCTTCATCGTCGCCAGCAGCGCGTCGTAGAATGCGGCAACCGTGGCGTTCGGTGCGGCCGCGGCGGCGTGGAGCGGCTGCAACGGCGCCGCTGCGGCCAGCGCCGCTGCGAAAAGAGCCCGCCGCGAAATCATGCGCGCGCCGATAGCGTCTGCTGCTCGCGCCCGAGGGCGCCGAGGGCGGCGTCGGCGATCTGTCGGGCGTTGAGGCCGGCCTCGTCGTATTGCCGCACCGGGGTGTCGTGGTCGATGAAGCGATCGGGCAGCGTCAGCGGCCGGATCCGCAGCCCGCGGTCGA
>DAHUYF010000188.1 GCA_027315365.1 Rhodospirillales bacterium
CACCGAGGCCGAGTTGCTGCGCCTCGTCGCGCAGCTCAACGCTGACGATGCGGTCGACGGCATCCTCGTGCAGCTCCCCCTGCCCAAGCAGATCGACGCACAGCGCGTCATCGAGGCGATTCATCCGACCAAGGATGTCGATGGATTCCATCCGGAGAATATCGGTCGGCTGTGGAGCGGCGGTCGCGCGCTTGTGCCGTGCACGCCTTACGGTTGCCTGCTCCTGGCGCGCGCCAGCCTCGGGTCGAAACTCGCCGGCGCCGAGGCGGTGGTGCTCGGCCGCTCCAACATTGTCGGCAAGCCGATGGCGGCGCTGCTGCTGGCGGAGAATTGCAGCGTGGTGGTCGCGCATTCCAAGAGCCGCGACCTGCCGGCGCTGGCCCGGCGCGCCGACATCCTGATCGCGGCGGTCGGCCGCGCCGAGCTGGTGCGCGGCGGCTGGATCAAGCCGGGCGCGACGGTGATCGATGTCGGCATCAACCGGGTGGCGGACGCCAGCGGCAAGAGCCGCCTCATCGGCGACGTCGCCTTCGCCGAGGCGCAAGGCCTGGCCGGCGCGATCACGCCGGTACCGGGCGGGGTCGGACCGATGACCATCGCCTGCCTGCTGCGCAATACGCTGCTCGCCGCCTGCCGCCGGCGCGGCCTCGCCGCGGCCGCGCTCTGAGCCGTCGCTCGGCATGGACGCGGGCACGCCCCGCGGCCGGCGCGCCTATAATGAGCGAAACGAACGGCTCTCCTCGAGCGTCGACGCTCGAGGAGAGCCCGCGACGGGAGAGAGGCATGCTGCGCGTGAAAGAGACCGCCGCCCTGGCCGGAGCGCTGGCGCTGGGCGCCTGCGCCGTGGCGCCGCCGCCGGGTCCCAGCGTCATGGCGCTGCCGGGCAAGGACAAGAGCTTCGCCGACTTTCAGCAGGATGACATGAGCTGCCGCCAATACGCCTCGGTGCAGACCGGCGGGACCACGCCGGCGCAGGCGGCCAATGACAGCGCGATCAGCAGCGCTGCCGCCGGCACCCTCCTGGGAGCGGCCGCGGGCGCGGCCATCGGCGCCGCCGTCGGCAATCCGGCCGCGGGCGCGGCGATCGGCGCCGGCAGCGGCCTCTTCGTCGGCGGCGCCAGCGGCGCCAGCGCGGCGGGATATTCGGCGGCGACGATCCAGCAGGCCTACGACATGAGCTATGTGCAGTGCATGGTCGCCAAGGGCGAGAGCGTGCCCCCCGGGGCCAACGCTCCGCCGCCCGTCGCCGCCTATCCTTATCCCTATCCGCCGGCCTACGCCTATCCCTACGCGCCCTACCCCTATTATCCCGGCTATTATCCCGGCTATTTCTATCCGCCGATGGTCGGCTTCGTCGGCGGCGGCTTCTTCCGCGGCGGCTACTACCGCCGCTGAAGCGCGCCGCCGCGACGGCCGGATCTACTCTGCCGCCGGGCGCTGGCGGTGCGCGCCTTCGGCGAACTCCTCGACCATCTTCTTGCAGAAGGCCGGCAGGTCGTCGGGCTTGCGGCTGCTGACGAGGCCGCGATCGACCACCACCTCGCGGTCGACCCAGCGCGCACCGGCATTCTTGAGATCGGTCTTGAGCGACGGCCAGGAGGTCATCTCCATACCCTTGACCGCGCCGGCCTCGATCAGCGTCCAGGGACCATGGCAGATCACCGCGATCGGCTTCTTGGCGTCGACGAAGTGGCGGACGAAGGCGACGGCAGCGGCGTCGACGCGCAGCGCGTCGGGATTGGCGATGCCGCCGGGCAGCACCAGCGCGCTGTAATCACCGGCGCGCGCGGCGTCGAGGGTGCGGCCGACCTTGATCCTGTCGCCCCTCTCGTCGTGCTGCATGCCTTGGATCTCGCCGCCATGGGGTGCGACGATGTCGATCTCCGCGCCAGCCTGCCGCAACGCCGCGAGCGGCTGCTGCAGCTCCGCCTGCTCGACGCCGTCGGTCGCGAGGATGGCGATTTTCCTGCCGGAAAGCGCCTGGACCATGCTCCGTCTCCTCTTGCCGTGGGGAAGGTAATGCCCTTCCCAACGGCAGCAGGGCGCGGACGTTCCGGACTTAGCCTACGGTTGCCGCCGCGACGGCGGCACGCGCCTCGGTCTACCGGTGATGCGCCGCGAGGTGGAAGGTGGCCTCGGTCTTGGCGCGGATCTCCTCGAAGGTGACGCCCGGCGCCAGCTCGATCAGCGTCATGCCATCGCTGCCCCGCTTGTCGATGGTGAAGACGCCGAGATCGGTGATCACCACGTCGACGACGCCGGCGCCGGTGAGCGGCAGGGTGCAGCGCTTCAGCAGCTTGGGCTCGTCCTTGGCGGTGTGCTCCATCACCACCACCACCCGCTTGACGCCGGCCACCAGATCCATGGCGCCGCCCATCCCCTTCACCATCTTGCCGGGGATCATCCAATTGGCGAGGTCGCCGTTCTCCGCCACCTGCATGGCGCCGAGGATGGAGAGATCGATATGCCCGCCGCGCACCATGGCGAAGCTGTCGGCGCTGTTGAAATAGCTGGTGGTCGGCAGCTCCGTCACCGTCTGCTTGCCGGCGTTGATGAGGTCGGGATCCTCCTCGCCCTCATAGGGGAAGGGCCCCATGCCGAGCATGCCGTTCTCGCTCTGCAGCTGCACCGACATGCCGGGCGGGATGTAGTTCGACACCAAGGTCGGGATGCCGATGCCGAGATTGACGTAGAAGCCGTCGCGCAGCTCCTTGGCGGCGCGTGCGGCCATATCCTCGCGTGTCCAGGCCATCCTTGCCTCCTATGAGCCGCGCTTGCGTACGGTGCGCTGCTCGATCTGCTTCTTCGGGTGCTTGACGTGCACGATGCGCTGCACGAACACGCCCGGGGTGATGATGTGGTCGGGATCGATCTCGCCCGGCGCCACGAGATGCTCGACCTCGACCACCGTCACCTTGGCCGCCGTCGCCATCATCGGGTTGAAGTTGCGCGCCGTCTTGCGATAGACGAGATTGCCCTCGGTGTCGCCCTTCCAGGCGTGGATGATCGCGAGATCGGCGACCAGACCGCGCTCCATGACGTATTTCTCGCCGTCGAAGACACGCACGTCCTTGCCTTCGGCGATGACGGTGCCGACGCCGGTCTTGGTGAAAAAGGCGGGAATGCCGGCGCCGCCGGCGCGGATGCGCTCGGCCAGCGTGCCCTGCGGATTGAACTCGAGCTCGAGCTGCCCGGCGAGGAATTGCTGGGCGAAGAGCTTGTTCTCGCCGACATAGGAGGAGATCATCTTGCGGATCTGCCGGCTCTCCAGCAGCAATCCCAATCCGGCGCCGTCAACGCCGGCATTGTTGGAGACGACGGTGAGATTGCCGACGCCGGAATCGCGGATCGCCTCGATCAGCGTCGCGGGAATGCCGCAGAGGCCGAAGCCCCCGGACATGATCATCATGCCGTCGCGCAACACGCCGGCCAGGGCGGCGTCGGCGCTGGGATAGACCTTGTTCACCATGATCGACCTGCTCTCGCGCGGCTGGCGCCCACGCGCTCCCGCCTCGCTCGCTCCGGCATAGCACGCGCGCCGCGCCGCGCCAACACCCGCGCGCGCCGCGGGTGCTATCGCAAAGCCGCGGTCGATCTGCTAAGCAGCGCCGCCCAAAAGACCAAGGAGGAAGACATGGAGCTCAAGGGACAGGCGGCGCTCGTCACCGGCGGCGGCTCGGGACTGGGCGCGGCCACGGCGCGGGCGCTCGCCAAGGCGGGCGCCAGGCTCGCCGTGCTCGACATCAACGAAGAGAACGCCCGCAAGATCGCGGCCGAGATCGGCGGCGTCGCCGTCCGCTGCGACGTCGCCGACGCCAAGAGCGCCGAAGAGGCGGTGGCCAAGGCGCGCTCGGCGCACGGTCCGGCGCGGGTGCTGATCAACTGCGCCGGCATCGGCATCGGCATGCGCATCGTCGGCCGCGACGGGCCGCATCCGCTCGACCAGTTCAGCCGCGTCATCAACGTCAACCTGATCGGCAGCTTCAACCTGATGCGATTGGCCGCCTTCGACATGCAGAAGCTCGAGCCGCTCGACGAGGGCGAGCGCGGCATCATCATCTCCACCGCCTCGGTTGCCGCCTTCGAGGGCCAGATCGGCCAGGCGGCCTATTCCGCCTCCAAGGGCGGCATCGTCGCGCTGACGCTGCCCGCGGCGCGGGAGTTCGCGCCCGCCGGCATCCGCGTCAACACCATCGCGCCGGGGCTCTTCGCCACGCCGCTGATGTCGAGCCTGCCGCCGGCGGTGCAGGAGAGCCTGGGCAAGTCGGTGCCGTTCCCGCAGCGCCTCGGCAGGCCCGAGGAATATGCGCGTCTCGTGCTCGACATCATCGCCAACCCGATGATCAACGGCGAGACCATCCGCCTCGACGGCGCGCTGCGCATGCAGCCGAAATAGCCCGGCGCGTCAGCCCGCCCGCTCGCGGTCGCGCGCCGGCGCGATCTCGTCGGCGGCGCGGGCGAAGGCGAGGTCGCGCTCGGACAGGCCGCCGGCGGCATGGGTGGTGAGGATGATCTCGACGCGGTTGTCGACGTTGAACCATTCCGGGTGATGGTCCATCCTTTCGGCGACAAGAGCCATCTGGCTCATGAAGCCCCAGGCCTCGACGAAGGTGCCGAAGTGATAGGTCTTGCGGATGGCATCGCGGTCCTCGACCTCGGACCAGCCATGAAGTTCCCTGATCGCGGCCTTGCGCGCCGTGCCTGCCAGACGCTCGACCATGTCTCGCCTCCCCGATGCAGCCTGCCTCTGCGAGAGGTGGCGGGCCGCGGCCGGTATATCAAGCGGTGAGCGGCTTTGGCGCGCCGCCCAGCCTCGGCGATATCGAGGCGCTGGCCGAGCGGGCGCTCGCCACCATCCCGGCGGCGCTGAAGCGGCATCTCGGCCGCGTCGTCATCCGCGTCGACGAGTTTCCCGATGCCGAGACCGAGGCGGAAATGGGGCTCGACAGCCCGTTCGACATCCTCGGCCTCTATCGCGGCGTGGCGCTGCCGCGCCAGAGCGTGATGGACCCGCGCGCCGAGCCCGAACTCATCTTCCTCTATCGCCGGCCGATCCTCGACTATTGGTGCGAGACCGGCGAGGACCTCGCTGCCGTGGTGCGCCATGTGCTGATCCACGAGATCGGCCACCATTTCGGCTTCGGCGACGAAGATATGGCGCGCATCGAGGGCGAAAGCTAAAGCAGCCGCTGCACCCGCCGGCGCAGCTCCGGCAGCACCTCAGCGGCGAACCAGGGATGGCGCGCCTCCCAGGCCACGGTGCGCCAGCTCGGATGCGGCAGCGGCAGGAAGTCCGGCAGGAAGTCGCGCCAGGCGCGCACCGTCTCGGTCATGCTCTTTTGCGGCCGGGGTTTCAGGTAGTAGTCGATGGCGTAGGAGCCGACCAGCAGCGTCAGCTCGACGGCAGGCCAGGCCGCGAGCAGTCGCGCATGCCAGAGCGGCGCGCATTCCGGCCGCGGCGGCAGGTCGCCGCCCGCGGCATGGCGGCCGGGATAGCACAGCCCCATCGGCAGGATGGCGACGCGGCGCTCGTCGTAGAAGGCGTCGCGGTCGATAGCGAGCCACTGGCGCAGCCGGTCGCCGCTGCGGTCGTTGAAGGAGAGCCCGGTCTCGTGCACTTTCGTGCCCGGCGCCTGGCTGGTGATGAGAAGCCGCGCCGACGGCAGCCCGCGCAGCACCGGCCGCGGCCCCAGCGGCAGATGCGGCGCGCAGCGCGTGCAGGCGCGGACCTCCGCCACCAGGCGGTCGAAGGCGTCGTCGCGAAGATCGCGGCATGCGCGCATGGGATGGAAAGCGCCGAACCGGCCGCGCTCACGCCGCCGTGCGGCGCTCGCGCTCGACCGAGTTGAGCTCGTCGGAGACGGTGGTGCGATGCATGTCGCGCCGATGCCTGGTGTCGTCATAGGGGCGGCCGCGATGCATGGTGCAGCGATCGTCCCACAGCACGAGGTCGCCGACCGACCAGCGGTGCTGGTATACGAAGCGCGGCTCGGTCGCGAAGGCGATCAAATCCTCGATCAGCGCGCGGCCCTGCTCCACCGGCCAGCCGATGACATGCGAGGCGTGCGAGGCGAGATAGAGCGTCTTGCGGCCGGAGCCGGGGTGGCGGCGCACCAGCAGCTGCGGCACCGGCGGCAGCGCGCGGCGGATCTCGTCGTTGAACTCGGTGAAGCCGATCTGCGCGCGCGAGCGGAAGATACTGTGCTCGACGACGAGGCCGTCGAGCGCGCGCTTCCTCTCTTCCGGCAGCGCGTCATAGGCGGCGCGCAGGTCGGCGAACTCGGTCTCGCCGCCGCTGGGCGGGATCTCGCGCGCCGACAGCAGCGAGCAGCGAGCCGGGACGTATTTGAACGAGCTGTCGGTGTGCCAGAGCTGGTTGCCGCGATTGAACAGCAGCCGCAGATCCTCGGCCGCCATGACGCGGCCGTCGGGATCGAGGTTGGAGATGTCGGCGATCTCCGGCCGCGACAGCCGCGACTTCTTGCTGCCGGCATATTCGGGGCTGGTCTCGAGCGGCCCGAACAGAAGCGAGAAGGCGATCTGCTGCTCGTCGCCGAGCGGCTGGCCCGGGAACACCAGCACCGCGTGGCGGTTGAAGGCGCGCTCGATGGCGGCAAAGGCCTCGGGCGACAGCGGCGCCGCGAGATCGACCCCGGTCACCTCGGCGCCGAGCTGGGGATGGAGCGGCCTGATGCGGATTTCCATGATGTCCTCCCGCGTGACCGGCGCCGAGTATGCCCATGGCGCCCATTGCGATCAATCCATGCCACCGGAACGGCAATCGCCGCCCGCTGTTTTCCGTTCAGAGCTTTGGTGGAGGAAACGCGTGCTCGGCACAATTCTGCTGATCATCCTGATCATCCTGCTGGTCGGCACCCTTCCGACCTGGCCCTACAGCGGCGCCTGGGGCTACTACCCCAGCAGCGGGCTCGGCCTGCTGCTGGTCATCGTCATCGTGCTGCTGGTCGCAGGACGAATATAGCGGGCGCCTGCCGCCGCGCCGCTCAGCGCGGCGCGGCGAGCAGGCGTTCGACGAAGACCGGGACGATCTCGCTCGCGGGACCGTAATGGCGCTCGCGGAAGAGGCTCGCGCCCTCCGACGGCTCGAGATTGAGCTCGACCGTGTGCGCGCCGCAGCGCAGCGCCCGCTGCACGAAGCCGGCGGCGGGATAGACGTTCCCCGAGGTGCCGATCGAGACGAAGAGACGGCAGCGGCCGAGCGCCGCCTCGATGCGCTCCATGGCGATGGGCATCTCGCCGAACCACACCACATGCGGCCGCATCCCGCCGCAGCCGGCGCAGCCGGGGCACGGTGTTTCCGGCAACAGGTCATCCTGGTGGCGATGGATGGCGCCGCAGCGCTCGCAGCGTGCCTTGAGCAGCTCGCCATGCATGTGAAGGAGCCTGGCCGAGCCGGCGCGCTCGTGCAGATCGTCGATGTTCTGCGTCACCAGCAGGAACTCGCCGGCCCAGCGCTGCTCCAGCCGCGCCAGCGCGCGATGCGCGGGGTTGGGCTCGATGCCGGCGCCGCGCAGGCCGCGCCGGCGCGCATTGTAGAAGGCGTGCACGCCGGCGGGGTCGCGGGCGAAGGCCTCGGGGGTCGCCACATCCTCGAGGCGCACCCGCGCCCAGATGCCGTCGGCGTCGCGGAAGGTGTCGAGCCCGCTCTCCTTGCTGATGCCGGCGCCGGTCAGGATGACGATGGCGGGCAGCGCCGCGGGATCGGGCATGACGACTCCTTCGTCGGCGGTATAGCTGATCCTCGCGCCGGAGGTAACGCCGGCTCTGGCGCCCGCGGCGATTTCCGCTAGACTCCGCGCAAACGTCGCAGGAGGAGCCGCCATGATCGTCGAAATGCGCACCTATCAGCTCAAGACCCGCAGCCAGGCGGAAGTGCTGAAGCGGTTCGACGAGGCGTTGCCGGCGCGGCTCAAGCATTCGCCGCTGGGCGGCTTCTTCTACACCGATGTGGGCGCGCTCAACCGCATCATCCATCTCTGGCCCTATGCCAGCCTCGCCGAGCGCGAACGCATCCGCGCCGAGGCGGTGAAGGCCGGCGGCTGGCCGCCGAAGATCGGCGAGTTCGTCGAATCCATGGAATCGAAGATCCTGATCCCGGCGCCGTTCTCGCCGCCGCTGGAGCCGCGCCAGCTCGGCGGCGTCTACGAGTTCCGCTCCTACATCTTCAAACCCGGCTCGATGCCGCAGGTGATCGAGCGCTGGGGCGAGGCGATCGGCGAGCGCGTCAAGCTGTCGCCGCTGGTCGGCGCCTGGCACACCGAGCTCGGGCCGCTCAACCAGTGGGTCCATGTCTGGGCCTACAAGGATGCGGGCGAGCGCCAGCGCATCCGCGAGGAAGCGGTGAAGCGCGGCATCTGGCCGCCCAAGGGCGGCGGCGACCTGCTGGTCAGCCAGGAGAATCTGCTGGCGATCCCGGCGAGCTTCTCGCCGCTGCGCTGAGCGGCGGCGGCCTCGGCCTACTCCGCCAGACCGTCGAGCCAGGTCGCGACCGCGCGCGCGGCGAGCGGCGCCAGCGCGGGCGCCCAATGCTCGGATTCCGCGCGCAGCACCGGCACCGACAGGCCGGGCGTCGCGGCGATCTCGCAGGCATGGCCGATATACCAGCGCTCGAGCCCGGGCGCAGCGACTTCGAGATGGAATTGCAGCGCCAGGCCGTGGCGCTGCCAGAGAAAGGCCTGGTGGCGATAGCGCTCGGTCGCCGCGAGATGCGTGGCACCCGCCGGCAAATCGAAGGTGTCGCCATGCCAGTGCAGCACCGGCGCGCGGCCGGCAAAGGGCGCCAGCGCCGAGTCGCGGCCGGCCTCGGTGAGCGCCAGCGGCGCCCAGCCGATCTCCTTGCCGGTGCCGGGGTAGACCCGCGCCGCCAAGGCGCGGGCCATGAGCTGGCTGCCGAGGCAGATGCCGAGCACCGCTTGCCGGCGGGCGAGGCGACGCTCGATCAGCGCGATTTCGGCGGCGAGGAAGGGATATATCTCCTCCTCATAGGCGCCGATGGGGCCGCCGAGCACGACCACGAGATCGCAGGCCGCGATGTCGGGCGCGGCGAGGTCGTCGACCCCGGCATCGCGGTAGGAGATGGCGTAGCCGCGCCGCTCAAGCAGCGGGCCGAGGGTGCCGAGATCCTCGAAAGCGACGTGGCGGAGAGCGATGGCGGTGGGCATGGCGGAGACGCTTTCCCCGCCCGGCGCCGCTCCCTCGACCGAGGGAGCGGGCGGGCGGGTTTGAGACGCTACAAGACGGTCAGCATGCCGGCGACCAGCGGATGGCGGACGATGTCGCGGTCGTCGAGGCGGATGACCGCGATCTCCGGCACCAGCTCGAGCCGGCGGGCGATGTCGGAGAGGCCGGAAAGCCCGTCCAGCAGGTCGCTCTGGTCGGGATCGCCGGTCAGCACCATGGTGGAATGCCAGCCGAGCCGGGTCAGCAGCATCTTGATCTGGCCATAGGTGCAGTTCTGCGCCTCGTCGATGACGATGAAGGCGTTGTTGAGGGTGCGGCCGCGCATATAGGCGACCGGCGCGATCTCGATGGCGCCCTCGGCGATCAGCTGGCGCACCCGCTTGCCGCCGATGCGCTCGTTGAGCGCGTCATAGAGCGGGCGGAGATAGGGCGCGAGCTTGTCCTGCAAATCGCCCGGCAGGAAACCGAGACTCTCGCCGGCCTCGATGGCCGGGCGGGTGAGGACGATGCGGCCGACCTTGCCGGCCTCCAGGGCCTCGACCGCGGCGGTGATGGCGAGATAGGTCTTGCCCGTGCCGGCCGGCCCCAGCGCCAGGGTCAGATTGTGCCGCTCGATCGCCTCCATCAGCGCCCGCTGATTGTCGCTTTGCGGCCGCACCTTGCGCAGATAGCTCTGCTCGCGCGCGGTTTCGCGCTCCACCCCGAGAGGGTGCCAGCCGGGACCGAACAGCGGCTCGACCTTGGCTTCCTGGGAACGTGCCTGGGCTGCGCGGCTCGAACGTTTGGCCATGCCGAATTCCTTCTGAAAGAGCGGGAACGGACAAGCGAAAGCCCGTCGCGACGGAGCGCGGCGGGCGGAGGCGGGCGTAAGCGGGGTGGGGTTGCCTGGCAAGGGGCCGGGCACGAGCCGGGGGAGTTCGGAAGAAGACCCAAGAGATAACGGCATCGACCCCGGAACGATACCGGCTAATCCAGGATTTGTCACTAGAACTTGGCGGTACCTCACCTGATCTCTCAAGCTATGGTAGGTCCAAGGCTCCGGGGGCTGGCCGGAAAACCGCCGCGATCGAGCCTGCGACGCCGGGCGGAAATCCTAGGCATTGCAACCTCCTGCGGCGGCGCTTCCGATCCGCCGCTGGCGCTTTCTTCTCTAACCCTCGATGGCGTCACGATGATGACGCGGCGATGACGCCGCGGTGGCGGCGCTCAGCCGGGCACGGCCTGCCAGGAGCCCAGCGTGGCGAGGTGGGGCGAATAGTCGCGGAAGCGCCAGCGCAGCGTCAGGGCGCGCTCGGCGGTGACGCGCTCCTCGACATGGAAGCGCAGCACGCGCTGGGCGCCGGCGAAGCGCGCGACCTCCGGCCCCTCCCAGACGATCTCCGCCGTGGCGGCGATCTGGAGGATGCCACCGCTGTCGAAATCGATGAACAGCAGGCCGCAGCGCGGGTTCAGCAGCAGGTTGCCAAGCGTATTGTAATAGGAATTGCCGAGGAAATCCGGGACGGTAAGCAGGTGCTCATCATCGACGCGGACGAAGCCGGGCGGGCCGCCGCGATGCGAGGCGTCGACGCCGTGGCTGGCTTCGCCCCGCGCGCTGCCGAGCGCGCTGGCGATGAAGAAGGTGTCGGCGGCGGCGATCAGCGCGCGCTCGGCGGCGCCCAGCCAGCGCCCGCGCCGCACCGGGCCGGGCGCGGCCACCGCGGCGCTCCAGTCGCGCGCCTGGATGTATTTCGGACAGTTGCCGAAGGACTGCATCACGGCGATGTCGAAGCCGCCATCGCCGAGGCCGCGCACCAGCCCGTTGGCCCGGTTGCGCCGGCGCGCGGCGAAATCGATGCCGATGGCGCCGATATCGCCGCCCTCGCGCAGATAGGCCCCGAGCGGCGGCGCGGCGGCGACGTGCAGGGTCCTGTCGTCCGGGGTGGAGAGAAATCCGGGCCGGCCGGCGGCGATCGACGCCCAGGGCCGGCCGTCGCGATCGACCGTGCCCAGCACCAGGAAGGGCAGCGTGGCGAAGAAGTCGCGGTGCTGCTCCGGCATGACGTTGCGCAGCACGCGGCGGCCGGCGGCCTCCATGCGCTCGCGCACGCCGAGCCGCGCCTGCACCTGCTGCTCGCCGGGATGGAAGGGCGAGCCGGGAAAGGACCAGCCGGGAAGCGGCGGCATGGGCATTCTCCTGTCGGCGCTGCGGGCGCGGCTCCCGCAGGCGATGACACGCCCGCGGGAGCCGGTTCTTGCCATTCCGAGCCGGGCAGGTTGCGCGAGCGCCGCGCAATCGCCGGCGCCGGGACCTACTTGATCAGGCCTTCGGCCTTCAGCGCCTCCTGCACCTTGGGGCGGGCGGCGACGCGCTCCATATAGGCGCCGAGCTTGGGCCAGGGAGCGAGGTCGATCGCCTTGAACTTGCTCCAGTTGACGATGGTGAAGCAATAGGCGTCGGCGACGGTGAAGCCGTTGCCCATCAGGTATTGCCGGTCGGCGAGATGCTTGTCGAGATGGGTGAAGCGGGCGGCGAGGTTGTCGCGCGTGATCTTGGCGAATTCCTCGGGCGTGGTCGGGCGGAACAGCGGCGAGAACACCTTGTGCAGCTCGGAGGTGATGAAATTCAGCCATTCCTGCAGGTGGTAGCGCGGCAGCGTGCCGTTGGCCGGGGCAAGGCCGCTCGCCGGCTTCTGGTCGGCGAGGTATTGCACGATCGCCGGCCCCTCGGTCAGCACCTCGCCGCTGTCGAGCTGCAGCGTCGGCACCTGGCCCTTGGGATTGATCGCGTAGAAATCGGCGTCGCTCGGCTTGAGCTTCTTCGCCTGCAGGTCGACGCGCTGCAGCTCGAAGGGAAGCTCGGCCTCGCGCAGCACGATGTGCGGCGAGAGCGAGCAGGCGCCGGGAGAGAAGTAAAGTTTCATGGTTGTTCTCCTTGCTGAAATGAACCTGACGGAAATAGCGACATGAGCGCCGCGCGAGCCTATTTCGCCTGCGCGGCGATGAATTCCGAGACGTCGGCGAGCGAGCGGCGCATCAGCTCGGCCTCGAACGCCGCCTCGGCCGGGCCGATCACGGCATCGAGTGCGCCCTGGATGTGGCGGCCGACGAAGCAGCGCCGGTCGGGATCGTCATGCACGGCGAGACGATGCTCGTCCTCCATGTCGACCGCGCGATAGATCTCGAGCAGCGTGATCTTGGCCGCCGGCCGCGCCAGCTGCGCGCCGGCGACGCCGGGCGAGCTGCGCACCAACCCGGCATGCGACAGCATCGCCAGCACGCGGCGCACGAAGCTGGCATTGGTGCCGACGCTGCCGGCGATCAGCTCGGAGGTGATCCGGTCGCCGCCGAGCCGGTCGACCAGCGCCAGCGCATGCACGGCGACGGAAAAGCGGGTGGCGCGGCTCATACCCGTACCTGTATCCGATGCAGGTTCAGGAGTCAAGGGGGAAGTGCGAGTTGTCAGTTCTCAGTTCTCAGTAGTCAGTTGTCAGTGATCAGAAGAAGGCCGATCGCCTCCCTTCGCTGACCACTGACTACTGAGAACTGACAACTCTTCTAATATCCCCCCTCGCTCTTGAACGGTCGCGCCAGCAGGCCGGCGACGGCGCCGTCGATGGCGGCACCGTGGTGCAGGATGGCGTCGACCGCGGCGGTGATCGGCATGTCGACGCCGAGGCGGCGGGCGAGCGCCGCGGCGGCCGCGGCGGAGGTCACGCCCTCGGCCACCGAGCGCCGTTCGGCCAGGATCTCGGCGAGCGCCCTGCCCTCGCCCAGCGCCACCCCCAGCGAATGGTTGCGCGACTGCAGCCCGGTGCAGGTGAGCACGAGGTCGCCCAGACCGCAGAGCCCCATCAGCGTCTCGGGTCTGCCGCCCTTGGCGCGGGCGAGGCGCGTCATCTCGGCGAGGCCGCGGGTGATAAGCGCGGCGCGGGCATTGTCGCCGAGCCGGCGTCCGCTGACGATGCCGCAGGCGATGGCGAGCACGTTCTTGACCGCACCGCCGATCTGCGCGCCGGCGAGATCGTCGGCGAGATAGGGACGGAAGCTGCGCGTGCCGAGCGCGGCGATCAGGCGCTCACCCAGCGCGCGGTCGGCGCTGGCGAGCGTCACCGCGGTCGGCAGCCCCCGCGCCACCTCGGCGGCGAAGGTGGGGCCCGACAGCACCGCCAGCGGCGCCTCCGGCAGCAGCTCGGCCACGACCTCGCTCATCAGCGCGCCGCTCTGCTCCTCGATGCCCTTGACGCAGATCACCAGCGGCAGCCGCGCCGGCACCAGCGGCGCCAGCGCCGCGACCAGACCGCGCAGATGCTGCGCCGGGCTCACCAGCAGCAGCGCGTCGGCGCCATGCACGGCCGCGGCCAGCTCGACCGTGGCGACGATGCCGGGATCGAGCGCCACGCCGGGCAGGAACAACGGATTGAGGTGGTCGCGGTTGATCGCCGCCGCCACCTCGGCCTCGCGCACCCAGAGCACGATGTCGCGCCCGGCGCGCCGCGCGGTGAGCGCCAGCGCGCTGCCCCAGGCGCCGCCGCCAATGATGCCGATGCGCTGCATCGCCGCTCTCCGCGCTCACTTCGATGGCGCAAGCATAGAGAAGGAGCGCGCCGCCGCGCCATCCCGCATCGCCACCAATGCGGGACCGGCCGGCGATGCGGCGGCTGGACGCGCGGCTACTTCACCAGTTCGGCGCCGGCCTTGCAGGTGGCGCCGTCCTGGGTGCCCAGGCCGCCGCTGCAGCCGATGGCGCCGATGAGCTTGCCGCCCTGCACCAGTGGGAATCCGCCTTCCGAGGCGACGACGCCGTCGAGCGTCATCAGATAGGGATGGCCGCCATCGACCCCCTTCTCGAAGAGCTTGGTCTCGCGGCGGAAGGTCGCCGCCGCCCGCGCCTTGTGCTGGGCGATGGCGATCGAGGCGTTCTGCGCCCCGTCCATCTTCTCGAAATAGATCAGTTCGCCGGCCGGGCCGACCACGGCGATGTTCATCTTCCAATTATGCTTCTTCGCCTCGGCCTCGGCCGCGGCGACGAGCTGCTTGGCATGCGCCAGCGTGATCGGCATGCCGTAGGGAATGTCGAACGGCATCTGCTCCGGCACCGCCGGCTGCTCCTGCGCCAAGGCGCTGCCGGCGATCCCGGCAAGGCAGGCAAGACCGATCACCAGGCCAACACTGTGCTTGCGCATACTTCCCCCCATCGGGCGTTGTGATTGCCGGCGATACTAGCCGCGGCCGCGACGCAAGGCTACTGCGCTCGCGCTCACGCCTTGACGCCGGCGCCGATGGCCGGCGCGGCGGCGGGATCGAGCGGCCAGCGCGGGCGCGGCGCGAAATCGAGCCCGTCGACCAGACCGAGCCGCAGCCGCTCGAGCCCGGCCCAAGCGATCATCGCGCCATTGTCGGTGCAGAGCGCCGGCGGCGGCGCGATGAAGGCGAGGCCGCGATCGGCGGCGAGCGCGGCAAGCTGCTGGCGGAGCGCCGCATTGGCCGCGACGCCGCCGGCGACGACGAGGCTGTTGCCGCCGGGCCAGCGGGCGCGGAACAGCGCGATCGCATGCGCGGTGCGGTCGGCGAGGCAGTCGCCGATCGCCGCCTGCAGTCCGGCGGCGAGGTCGGCGGCATCGTCGGCGGCGAGCGCGCCCGAGGCATCGGCGAGCGCTTGCGCCTGCTGGCGCAGCGCCGTCTTGAGGCCGGAGAAGGAGAAGTCGCAGCCGGGCCTGCCCGCCAGCGGCCGCGGCAGGGGAAAGCGCCGGGCATCGCCGGCGCGCGCGGCGCGTTCGATGGCGGGACCGCCGGGATAGCCCAGCCCCAGCAGCTTCGCCCCCTTGTCGAAGGCCTCGCCGGCGGCATCGTCGATGGTGGTGCCGAGGCGGCGATAGCGCCCGACGCCTTCGACCGCGAGCAGCTGGCAATGCCCGCCCGAGGCCAGCAGCAGCAGGTAGGGAAAATCGAGCGCCGATGCCAGGCGCGGCGACAGCGCATGGCCTTCGAGATGATTGACCGCGATGAACGGGATGCGGCGGGCGAGCGCGATCGCCTTCGCCTCCATGACGCCGACGAACACCCCGCCGATGAGGCCGGGGCCGGCGGTGGCGGCCACCGCGGCGAGATCCTTGATGCCGATGCCGGCCTCGGCCAGCGCGCGGGCGATGATGCCGTCGAGATGGTCGAGATGGGCGCGCGCCGCGACTTCCGGCACGACGCCGCCATAGGGACGGTGCTCGGCGATCTGGGAGAACACGACATTGGCGCGGATGCGCTCGCCGGCGTCGCTCACCACCGCCGCCGCCGTCTCGTCGCAGCTCGTCTCGATGCCGAGGATCAGCATGGGGGGAAGCTAGCGCCTGAGCCGTCAGCTGTCAGCCGTCAGCGATCAGCTGATCCGGTCCTTTGCCGACGGCTGAGAGCCGACGGCTGACGGCTCCCAGCCCCTTCCCATCCCCCACCCGACCGCCTAAAGACCGGCCATGGCCAGCCCTCTCCTGCGCATCGGCACCCGCGGCAGCCCGCTGGCGCTCGCCCAGGCGGCGGAGCTGGCGGCGCGGCTGGCCGCGGCGCATGAGGCGCTGGCGGTGCCGGGCGCGATCGAGACCGTGGTGATCAAGACCAGCGGCGACATGCTGGCGCGAGCGCGGCTCGCCGATGTCGGCGGCAAGGGTCTCTTCACCAAGGAGATCGAGGAGGCGCTGCTGGCGCGGCGCATCGACCTTGCCGTCCATTCGCTGAAGGACCTGCCTACATTCCTGCCGGAAGGGCTGGCGCTGGCCGCGCATCTGCCGCGCGAGGACCCGCGCGACGCCTGGTTCTCGCTGGGCGCCGCGGGGCCCGGCGCGTTGCCGCCGGGCGCGCGCATCGGCACCTCCTCGCCGCGGCGCGAGGCGCAGCTTCGCCATGCCCGGCCCGATGTCGCGGTGGTGGCGCTGCGCGGCAATGTCGAGACCCGGCTCGCCAAGCTCGAGCGCGGCGAGGTCGACGCGACGCTGCTCGCCGTGGCCGGGGTGAAGCGGCTGGGGCTGGCGGAGCGCATCACCGCCATCCTCTCGCCCGAGGAGATGCTGCCGGCGGCGGCGCAAGGCGCCATCGGCGTCGAGATCCGCGCCGGCGACGCCAGATCGCGCGCGCTGCTGGCGAAGATCGACGACCCCGCGACCGCGGCGCAGGTGACGGCGGAGCGCGCGGCGCTGGCGGCGCTCGGCGGCTCCTGCCGCACGCCGATCGCGGCGCTGGCCGAGACCGAGAGCGGCGCGATGCGGCTGCGCGTGATGCTCCTCAGTCCCGATGGCGGCGAGCGCCTGTTCGCCGAGCGGCGCGGCGCCGTCGCCGAGGCCGCGGCGCTGGGCGATGATGCGGGCCACGAGCTGCGCCGTCGCGCCGGGCCCGGCTTCCTGCTGGAGCAGGCGGGGTGAAGGCGCTGGTGACGCGGCCGGAGGAGGACGCGGCGCCGCTCGCCCGCGCGCTCGCCGAGCGCGGCATCGAGACCGTGCTGGCGCCGATGCTGCGCATCACGCCGGTGGCGGATGCGTCGCAGCGCCTCGCCGACGCGCTGATCGGGGCGCAGGCTCTGCTCTTCACCAGCGCCAATGGCGTGCGCTGCTTCGCGCGGGCCTCGGCGCGGCGCGAGCTGCCGGTCTTCGCCGTGGGCGACGCCTCGGCGGCGGCGGCGCGGCTCGCCGGGTTCCGCGGCGTGACCAGCGCCGGCGGCGATGTCGCCGATCTCGCGGCGCTGGTGGCGGCGCGGCTCGCCCCGCAGCACGGCGCGCTGGTGCATGCCGCCGGCAGCGCCACCGCGGGCGACCTCGCCGGCGATCTCGCGGCAAAGGGCTTCACGCTGCGCCGGACGGCGATCTACGAGGCGCTGCCGGCAACGGAGCTGCCGGCCGGCGTCGCGGCGGCGATGCAGGCGGGCGCGGTCGAGCTGGCGCTGTTTTTCTCTCCCCGCACCGCCGCCGCCTTTGTTAGGCTGGCCGCCGCCGGCCTGGCGCCGGCCTGCGGCGCGATCACCGCGCTGGGTTTGAGCCCGGCGGTGGCGGCGGCGCTGGCGGCGCTGCGGTGGCGAGAGGTGCTGGTGGCGCCGAAGCCGACGCAGGGCGATCTGCTGGCGGCGCTCGATGCGCATCGGGGCAAGGGAGCGGCATGACGGAGCAGCAGCACGGCGCCGGTGGATCCGAGCCGACGCCCGATTGGATCAGGCAGGGGCCGCAGACCATCGAGGAAACGCCGGCGCCCACCAAGCGGCGGCGCCTGCCGTTGTTCTGGCCGCTGCTCATCCTGGCCGCGGCGCTGGCGGCGCTGATCGTCGGCGCGCCCTATTGGGTGACCTACCTGCCCTGGACGACGACGAATGACGCGACCGCGGCGGCGCTTGCCGGCATCGACCAGCGGCTCGGCGCGCTCGAGCAACGCCAGGCGGCGCTCGACCATCGCCTCGCCGCGCTCGAGCAGCGGCCCGCCGATGCCATCGGCGCGGCGGACGCCGCCGCGCAGCAGGCGCAGGCGGCGACGCTGCGGCAATTGGCCGACCGGGTCGCGGCACTGGAGCAGCATCCGCCTTCCGCCGGCGACGCAAGCCAGCTTGCGCCGCTCGCCGCTTCCGTCGGCCAGCTCACCCAGGACACGGCGGCGCTGGGCGCGCGCCTCGACAAGCTCGAGGCGCACGGCATAGCGGCGGCGGACAGTCGCGGCGACGAGGCGCTGCTGCTGGCGGTGGGGCAGTTGCGCGCCGCGCTCGATGCCGGCCGTCCGTTCGGCGCCGAGCTCGCCGCGGTGCGGACGCTGGCGCAGAGCCGGCCGGAGCTCGGCGACCGGCTTGACGCGCTCGCCGGCGCGGCGGCGACCGGCATCCCCGGCACCGCGGCGCTGGCGCAGCGCTTCACCGAAGCGGTGGCGCCGGCGCTGCTGCGCGTCGCCGGGCCGCCGGCAAGCGACAGCATCCGCGACCGCATCCTGGCGAAGCTGCGCTCGCTGGTGGTCGTCCATCGCATCGGCGATGCCGGCGATCCGATCGAGAGCGCGGTAGAGCGCGCCCAGGCGGCGCTCGCCCGCAACGACCTCGCCGGCGCGGTCAAGGCGCTGGAGGACCTTCCGGCGCATGCGGCGGCGCCGGCGCAGGAATGGCTGGCGGCGGCGCAGCGGCGCCTCGCAGCGGTCGGCACGCTCGACCGGCTCGCCGCCGCCGTCACCGCGCGGCTTGCCCCGCCGGCGGCGGCCGAGCGCTGATGCGCGCGCTTCCCGCGCTCATCGTCATCGCCTGCATCGTCGCCGCCGCGGCTTATGTCGCGGCCGAGCCCGGCAGCGTCGTGCTCACCTGGCAGGGCCGCCACATCTACACCACCGTCGCGCGCCTGGTGCTCGGCGTTGTGCTGCTCGCCATGCTGGCGGCGGCACTCTTCCATCTCCTGCGCAAGCTGCTGGGGGGCCCGCGCGCCTTCCTGCGGGCGCGGCGCGAGCGGCGGCGGCGCGACGGCTATCGCGCGCTGACGCAAGGCATGGTGGCGGTGGCGGCGGGCGATGCGGAAGAGGCGCGGAAATTCGCGCGCAAGGCCGATGTGCTGTTGGCGGAGCCGCCGCTGACCCTGCTGCTCTCGGCGCAGGCGGCGCAGCTCAGCGGCGACGAGCAGGCGGCGCGCACCTACTTCAAGGCGATGCTGGAGCGGCCCGAGACCGAGTTCCTGGGGCTGCGCGGCCTGGTCATGCAGTCGCTGCGCGGTGGCGACGAGGCGGCGGCTTTGGGCTTCATCGAGCGCGCGCGGCGGCTGCGGCCGCGCACGCCCTGGGTGATGTCGAGCCTGTTCGAGCTGCAGGCGCGGGCCGGACGCTGGGCCGAGGCCGAGGCGACGCTCGCCGAAGCGGTGAAGCGCAAGGCGCTGCCCGAGCCGGCGACGCGGCATCACCGCGCGGTGCTGCTGCATGAGCAGAGCCGCGCCGCCGAGGCGGCAGGCGATGCGCGCGAGGCACTGCGGCTCCAGGCCAAGGCGCATGGCGTCGAGGTGGGCTTCGCCCCCGGCGCCGCGCGCTACGCCGCGCTGCTGCGCGTCGGCGGCCGCTCGCGCCACGCCCAGCGGGCGCTCGAAACCGCCTGGCGCGCCGCGCCCCATCCCGATCTCGCCGCGGCCTGGGCGGCGCTCTTCGCCGAGGCGACGCCGGTGGAGCGGATGAAGCAGATGGCGCGGCTCGCCGCGGCCAATCCCGAGCATGTCGAGAGCCGGCTGGCGCTGGCGCGCGCGGCGCTGGCGGCGCGGCTCTGGGGCGAGGCGCGGCGTCATCTCGAGACGCTGGGCGCCAGGCCCGGCGACAATGCACCGCCGCTGCCGCCGCGCCTCTGCCGGCTGATGGCCGAGCTCGAAGAGGCGGAGCATTCCGACATGGCGGCGGCGCGCGCCTGGCTCGGCCGCGCCGCGACGACGCCGGCGCCCGATCCCGCCTGGATCTGCGGCGCCTGCGGCGGCGAGACGCCGCAATGGAGCGCCACCTGCCCCGCCTGCCGCGCCTTCGCCAGCCTCGACTGGCGCCTGCCCGGCGGCGGCGCGCGGCGGCTGTCGCCGGCGGACGGCCTGATGCCAGCGCTGCCGGTGCCGGCGCCCTGGCGAAGCGAGGCGGCCGCCGCGCCGCTGGAACCGCGGTTGACGGCCCCGGACGCACGGCGGTAAGGTCCGCGGCCCCCGGAGCCGACGTAGCTCAGTGGTAGAGCAACTGATTCGTAATCAGTAGGTCCGCGGTTCGAACCCGCGCGTCGGCACCAG